>JAIEQO010000902.1 GCA_019747655.1 Gemmataceae bacterium
TTGTCTACCCCCTCGCGGGGCCCCCCCCCCCCGACGCTCAGGGATCACTCCAAATACCCCGGCGGAGCCCCGTCCGGCGGGCCGCTGTAGGCGACTTTCCCGGCCACCAGCACCACCACCGAGTCGATCACCCGGCGGAGGGCCGTCACGTCGTGGCTGACGATCACCATCGTCGCCTGGAACTGCTCGTCGTCGGCCAGGTCGTCGACCACCCGCATGACCTCGGCGGCCATCTTCGGGTCGAGGGCGCTGGTCGGCTCGTCGAACAGGATCGCCGCCGGGTTAACCGCCAGGGCCCGGGCGATCGCAACACGCTGCTGCTGGCCGCCGGACAGCCGCGAGGGCTTGGCGTCGGCCTTGTCCAGCAGCCCGACCCGGTCGAGCAGCTTGCGGGCGGTCGCCTCGGCCGCGGCCCGGGGGAGGCCGAGGGCACAGACCGGCCCGCTCATGACGTTCCCGAGGGCCGTCATGTGGGGGAACAGGTGGAACTGCTGGAACACCATCCCGACCCGCCGGCGGAGCTTCACCAGCGCGTCGGTCGGCGGCGGGGTCGGCCCGCCGGCCAGGGTCGCGTCGCCGACCGTGATCGTCCCGGCCTGGAACCGTTCCAACCCATTGATGCACCGCAGGAGGGTGCTCTTGCCGCTCCCGGACGGGCCGACGATCCCCGCGACCTGGCCGCGGCCGAACTCGACCGACACGCCGTCGAGGATGCGGACCTCGGCCCCGGTCTCCGGGTGGGCGAAGGACTTGACGAGGTTCGAGACACGGATCATGCCCGACCCCCGGTCGAACGCTGTGTAGGGTGGGTCGAGCGGTCCGGCTTCGCGGACCGCGACGGCCCACCAAGCCCCCCGGTGGGCCGTCGCGGACCGCGGACGGTCCGCTCGACCCACCCTACCGGGGGTTTCATCGGTGCCCTCCGACGGACCCCATCCGCCGTTCGAGGGTCCGGGCCAACACCGCCAGCGGGTAGCTCATCAGCAGGTATAACAGGGCCACCGCGGCGGCCAGCTCCAGCACCAGGCTCGGGTAAATCTTGTACTGGTAGTACAGCCCGGTCAGCTCCACGATCATGATCGTCGATGTCACCGCCGTGTCCTTGAACAGCGCGATGAAGTCGTTCGTCACCGGCGGGATGACCACCCGCACCGCCTGCGGCAGCACCACCCGGCGGACGGCCGTGCCCGGGGTCATTCCGACCGCCAGGGCCGCCTCCATCTGCCCCCTCGGCACGGCCTGCAAGCCGGCCCGGTAGTTCTCGGCCTCGGCCGCCGAGTAGTTCAGCCCCAGCCCGAGGACGGCCGCGACGTACTTGTTTAAGGACAACACGCCGGTCAGCCACTCGGACCCGACCAGGACGCCGAGCTGGGGGAGCAGGTAGAAGATGACGAACAGTTGCAAGAGCAGCGGCGTCCCCCGCAGTACCTCGACGTAAACGCCCAGGACGGCCCGGACCGGACACGGCCCGTACTCCCGCCCAAGGGCCACCAGCACCCCGAGCAGGACCGCCAGCGGGAACGACGCGACGGCCAGGAACAGGGTCGTCCCGGCCGCCCAGGCGAGCTTGTCCAGGATGCCCCCGAAGCTCGGGGCGACCGGCGGCTGGGCCTCGCCGGCCACGTCGGCCAACTCGTCCGCCACCCCCGGCCACGGTTGCGACGCCAAGTAGCCGAGCCGCTGCTGGGCCGCGTTCCAGAGCCGGTACTTGGTGTACAGCTCCTTCAGCTTGCCGGTCCGGATCGCCTTGCGGATGGCCTCGTTCAGTTGCTCCCGCAGGGCGTCGTCGCCGGGCCGGGTGAGGATCACGTAGTACCCGGACCCGACCGGCTCGTCGACCACCCGCAGCGCCGGGTAGCGGCCCTCCCCGACGTAGTACGCGGCCGCCGGGGCGTCCTGGACGGTGGCGTCGACCCGCCCGTCCCGGACGAGGTCCAGCATCTCCGTCACCGTCTCCGACGACACGGCGTTCACCGCGTCCCCGTACCGGTCGCGGACGTACCGCTCGGCCGCCGACCCGCGGAGCACCCCGACCGACTTCGGCGGGCCGCCCCGGCCGAGGTCGGCCCAGGACCGGACATCCTTGTCGTCGGCCCGGGTGATGAGCCGGAGGGAGTAGACGTAGTACGGGACGGTGGTGGGCGTCTCCCGGTGCCGGTCCTGGGTGAACTCGTAGCCGTTGAGGACGACGTCGTGCTCGCCCCGGGCGAGCGACTGCGGCAGGTTGTCCCACTGGTTCTGGACGAAGACGGGGGTGCGGCCGAGTTCGGCCCCGAGGTAGGCGGCGAACTCGACCTCGAACCCGACGAGGTTCCCGGCGTCGTCCTCGAAGATGTACGGGGCCCCGCCGTTCTTATCCCCGCCCCACCGCAGCGGCGGCTTCTCCTGGGCGGCGGCCGGCCCGACGACCGCGGCGGCCAACAGCACGAGCGACCAGCGGCGCGTCACCGGCGGGGCACCTCGGAGCACGGGAGCGGGTCTGACCCCGGATGAGCTTACGGGTAGACTCACCGGATGGCCCGCGACCCACTGCCGATCGACGCCGTACTGCCGGAGCTGTCGGCCGCCGTCCGTGGACACCGGGCGGCCGTCCTCCGGGCCCCGACCGGGGCCGGTAAGACCACCCGGGTCCCGCCGGCACTGGTCGAAGGCGGGCTGGCCGGGGCCGGGCAGGTGGTAGTGCTCGAACCGCGGCGGGTGGCGGCCCGGGCGGCGGCCCGGCGGATGGCCGCCGAACACGGCTCGGCCCTCGGCGACGTGTTCGGGTATCAGGTCCGGTTCGACCGCCGGGCCGGGCCGCGGACCCGGGTGCTGGTCGTCACCCCCGGCATCCTCCTGCGGCTGCTCCACGACAACCCGTACCTCGACGGCGTCGCCGGGGTGGTATTCGACGAGTTCCACGAGCGCGGCCTCGACGCCGACTTGGCGCTCGGGATGGTCAAGCTGGTCCGGGAGAACGTCCGCCCGGACCTCCTCGCCGTCGTCATGTCGGCGACCATCGACCCCGGCCCGGTGGCGGCCTACCTCGGCGGCTGCCCGGTGGTCGACAGCCCCGGCCGGTCGTACCCGGTGGACGTGGTGTACCGCCCCCGGCGGGCCGATACGCTCGTACCCGAGGCGACCGCGGCCGCCGTCCGGCAGGTGCTGGCCGAGACGCCCGGCGACGTGCTGGCGTTCCTTCCGGGCCTTCGAGAGATTCGGCAGACGGCCGCCGACCTCAGCGACCTCGCGGACGTGGCCGTCCTGCCGCTGCACGGCGACCTACCACCGGAGCAACAAGACCGTGCATTACAGAAGCTCGAACGGCGGAAGGTCGTCCTGGCCACGAACGTGGCCGAGACATCGGTGACGGTCGAGGGCGTGACGGCCGTGGTCGACTCCGGGCTGGCCCGGCAGATGGAGTTCGACCCGTCGGTCGGCATGGACCGGCTGCGTTTGGTGCCGATCTCCCGGGCGTCGGCCGACCAGCGAGCGGGACGCGCGGGTCGGACGCAGCCCGGCGCCTGCGTCCGGCTATGGGACGAGGTCGGCCACCGATCGCGGCCCGAGCAGGCCGACCCGGAAATCCGCCGGGTGGACGTGGCCGGGGCGGTGCTGCACCTGTTGGCCCTGGGCGAGGACCCGGCCGGCTTCCCGTGGCTCGACCCGCCCCGGCCGGAGGCGGTCGGGCAGGCGCTCCGGTTGCTCGACCAGCTCGACCTCTTCCGCAACGGGTCGCTGACCGACCTCGGCAAGGCGGCGGCCCGGCTGCCGGTGCATCCGCGGCTAGGCCGGCTCCTGCTCGAAGGCCGGCGGCTCGGCGTCCCCGACCGGGCGGCTCTGGCCGCGGCGCTGCTGTCCGAGCGCGACCCGTTCGACCGCGAGGCCGGGCGGCCCGGTCCGGTCGTCCCGACCCGATCCGACGTGCTCGACCGGGTCGAGGCGCTGGAGGCGTTCGAGCGGACGAAGCGGCTCACGTCGGCGGTCGGCACGCTCCACCGGGGCGGGGCGTTCGCGGTGTTGGAAGCGCGGGACCAGTTGGCGCGGCTGGTCTCTTCTCCCCCTCCCCCCGCGGGGGAGGGGGTCGGGGGGTGGGGTCCTGACGACCCCCTCCTCCGCGCCCTGTTCGCGGCCTACCCGGACCGGCTGGCCCGGCGGCGGGAGCCCGGCTCGTCGAAGGCCGTCACGGTCGGCGGCCGAGGCGTCCGGTTCGCGCCGTCGAGCGGCGTGACCGAGCCCGAGCTGTTCGTCTGTGTCGACGTGGATGCCGGCGGGGTCGACTCGTTCGTCCGGCTGGCGTCCGGCGTCGAGCGGGACTGGCTGCCGGCCGACCGGATCACGACCCGACATGAGGTGACGTTCGACGAGCAGATCGAGCGGCTGGCGGCCCGGAAGCGGACGCGGTTCGATGACCTCGTACTCGACGAGACCCACGGCCACATCGCCGACGAGGCCGAGGCGGCTCGCGTGCTGGCGGCGGCGGCCGCCGAACGCCTGGAGAAGGTGCTGCCGCCACCCGACTCCGAGGCCGGCCGGTTCCGGACGCGGGTGCGGTGCCTGCGGGCCTGGGTGCCCGACCTCGGCCTCCCCGCCTTCGACGCGGCCGACCTCGGCGAACTCCTGGAACACCTCGCCCGCGGCCGGCGGTCGCTCGCCGACCTCCGCAACGGCCCGTGGCTCGACCTGATGCGGGGCCAGCTTACCTACCAGCAGTCGCAGGCGCTCGACCGCGAGGCCCCGGACCGGCTGGAGGTGCCGAGCGGCAGCCACATCCGCCTGGAGTACGCGGAGGGCCGGCCGCCGGTCCTGGCGGCCCGCATCCAGGAGCTGTTCGGGCTGGCCGAGACGCCCCGGGTCGGCGGCGGGCGGGTGAAGGTGTTGTTGCACCTGCTGGCCCCGAACGGCCGGCCGCAGCAGGTGACGGACGACCTGGCGAGCTTCTGGAAAAACGGCTATCCGGTCGTCCGGAAGGAACTCCGCGGCCGCTACCCGAAGCACTCCTGGCCTGAAGACCCGCTCACCGCCGTGGCCGTCCGGGGGGTTAAGAGGCGGGCGGAGTAAACACCGGCCGCACGATCGGCGCGGATGGAAGACGCGATCAAAACCTTTTTGTATTCATCGTGTCTTCTTCCGCGCCGATCGTGCGGCGGATTCTTCCGCCGCCTACTTCGTCTCGACCACCCAGACGTTGCGATACACCACCGGGTCGCCGTGGTTCTGGAACTGGAACGGGCCGGGCGTCGGCTCCTCCTTCTGGCCGCCACCGCTCGGCTGCTTGAACGTCACCCCGTCGTGAACCTTGACGCCGTTGTGGTACACCGTCGCCTTCGCGTCGGCCGTCTTCTTGCCGGCCTCGTCGAACTTCGCCGGGGTGAACTCGATGTCGTAGGTCTGCCAGGCCAGCGGCGGCAGGCACATGTTCACGCTCGGCTTGTGGGCCTGGTAGAACCCGCCGCACTCGTTGTTCTCGCCCGAGAGCCCGAAGCTGTCGAGCACCTGCAGCTCGTACCGGTCCTGGAGGTAGACGCCGCTGTTGCCGCGGCCCTGGCCGGAGGAGTCAGGCATCCACGGGGTCCGGAACTCGATGTGGGCCTTGAACGCCCCGAACTTCTCCTTGCTCTTCACCCCGACGTTCAGGAACTTCCCGTCGGGCAGCTCGACCAGCTTGCCGCCGGCCCACTTCTTCTCGTCGCCCTCCCCGCCGAAGAGCACCACCGCCCCGGCCGGCGGCTTCTCGCCCAGCGTCTTGCCCTTCCGCTCGACCTTGCTCAACGCGGCGTCCACCTTGCCGTGGGAGTAGGTGAAGTTCATCCCGCCGGTGGTCCCCTCGTTGATAATCCCGAGCCGGCCCTTCCCGTCGGCGGTGGTCGGGTCGAGCCGCCGCTCGTCCCCGGTCCGGGTGGCGACCCCGCGGACCGGCGGCGTCTTCCCGTCCCACCCGGCCCCCGGTAGCCCGCCCGGGTAGACGACCAGGTCGAACTTCCCGCCGCCCTTGGCGACTACTTGGGCGCCGATCTTGTCGGCCTTGCCGATCACCCGGCCCTCGTACTCCCCCTGGATGAGGAAGTCCGGGTCGGCCTTGGCCTTGTCCGGGTCGGCGACGGCGACGCGGTCCTTCTTCTGGGCGATGCACGGGGCGGCGGCCAGCCCGAGGGCGGTCGCCCCGAGCACGGCGGCGAACAGGCGGCGGACCATGACGAACTCCGATGGTGCGGGAGGAAGTTAACCACAGAGTCACAGAGGACACAGAGCAGAGTAGGACCCGGGCGAGAAAACAATTCAAACTCTCCTCGGTCTTGCCTGCTCGGTGCCCTCTGTGACTCCGTGGTTAATCCTTCCTCCCTTCCAGCGCCTTCGGCTCGCCAACCCCGGAGAACTTCCGCAGGAACGCCAGGAACTGGTCGAGCAGCCCGGCGGTGGCCCCGGCCCGGCCCTCGATCTCGACCGCCGTGCGGGTCACGGTGATCCGCCCGCCGAACCCGGCCAGCTTGACCGCGGCCGCCTCCGCCCCGCTGGCCACCGACACCTTCACCCCCTCCGGCGGGTCCTCCTCGATCCGGTCCACGAACTCGGCCACGTCGACCGGCACCGCGAACTCGAACACCAGCTTGTCGAACAGGGTGCCGAAGATGGCCGCGAACCCTTCGCTCCGGACGAACCCGGGGTCGGAGAGCCGGCCGACCTCCCGCCGCCAGATCACCTCGGCCGGGTCGTCCGGGTCGACGTGGACGGTCAGGGTGTACTCGAAGTCGGGCGTCCGGACGAACCCCAGCCCGTCCCGCTCGGCCGACACGTCCAGGTCCTTCCGCTTGTACCCGAACTGTTCGCGGACCGCATCGAACACGTTGTCCAGGTCGGCCTTGATGTCCGGCTGGGCGACCCGGTTGACGTACTTCCGGGCCCACTCGTTCGCCCGGTCCGGGACCGAGTGCGTCTTGTGGAACCCGGCCAGGTCCTTCACCCGGCCGCGGGACTCGGCCCGGAACACCACCCGCCGCATCCGGGTGGGGTCGAGCAGGTCGCCGCCGGGGCCGATGAGGCCCGCGAGATCGGCGACCACCGCCCCGGCGTGGCCCTCGCCGAAGAGCAGCGGCGTCTGCTCCTGGGGCGTCTCGTACACCCGCCGGAGGGTCCGCGGCACGGCGTCGGCCAGGAAGGCGTGCAGCCCGGCGGCGGTCAGCGTGCCGTCGGGCTTCACCCCGGATCGAGTCTTGCCGGTGAAGGCTTCAAGTAGATGACTCCGCCAGACCCCGTGCCGCAGTTGGGCCGACTCGAAGGAGCGTTCGCCGGGGGCGGCCGCGAGCAGAGCCGTACAGGCCGGCGAGTCGTCGAACAGCTTCGCTAGCTCGTCCTCGTCCAGCCCGGACGGGGCGAGTTCCCCCTGGATCGCCAGCGGGTCGAGGTCGAGCAGGACCGTTACTTCCGGGATGCGGGTCTTGTGCAGGGCGGCGACGAGGTCGGCTACGGGTAGCGCGGTGCCGGTCAGGTCGGGGGTGATGGTGTCGGCGCAGAGGAGGTAGCCCCGACCCTTGTGGGCGAACGCCCGCGACACGACCAGCACGAGCAGCGAGTCGGCCTTGCCGAGAAGCTTCGACAGCCGGGCCAGGTGCGACTCGACGGCCGCCTTCGTGGTCCGGTGGCCGGCGACGAGGAGGCACTTCTGGGGGTTGTACCCGGCGGCCGGCAGAGCCCGCACCAGCTCCGCGGCGTCGGCCGCGGCGTAGGGGACCGCCGGCCCGGCCTCGAAGAACGTCTCGACGGCGATCACCAGGGCGGCGCGGTCGGGCACGGGGACTCACTTATGATGGGGGACGCGAACCCGGTGAATTGTAAGCGAATCCGGTAGTTCGCCGCAAAGTCGGGTGGTACAACCATCCTGGGGGCGGGGGCGGCCCATCCTGGGACCGCGGCCGTCCCGGCCGCTCTTCGCCAGCGACGGACGAAGCACCCTGCGGCCGGGGTGGCCGCGGTCCGATGTCGTGCGGCCGGGACGGCCGCGGTCCCAGGATACCGGCTCATGCGGGCGGTCGACATCATCCGGGCGAAGCGGGACGGGGGCGAGCTGCCCCCGGAGCACCTCGACGCCTTCGTCGCGGCGGCCGCCACCGGCGGGTGGCCGGACTACCAGCTCTCGGCCCTCCTGATGGCCGTCGTCCTGAGGGGGATGACCGCGGCCGAGACCGCCCACCTGACCCGGGCGATGGCCGCCAGCGGCAAGCGGCTCGACCTGTCCGACGTGCCCGGCCCGAAGGTCGGCAAGCACAGCACCGGCGGGGTCGGCGACAAGACCACCCTCGTCGCCGGGCCGCTGGCCGCCGCCTGCGGGGTGGTCGTCCCGAAGATGTCCGGCCGCGGGCTCGGGCACTCCGGCGGGACGCTCGACAAGCTCGAATCGATCCCCGGGTTCCGGGTCCACCTGACCGAGGACGAGTTCAAGGCCGCCCTCCGGGAGGTCGGGCTGGCCCTGGCCGGGCCGACCGCCGACCTGGCCCCGGCCGACAAGTCGCTGTACCGGCTGCGGGACGTGACCGCCACCGTCGAGAGCGTCCCGCTCCTCACGTCGTCGATCCTGAGCAAGAAGCTGGCCGAGGGGGCGGACGGGGTGGTGTTGGACGTGAAGTGCGGGCGGGGGGCGTTCATGCCGACCCGGGAGGGGGCCCGGGAGCTGGCCGACGCCCTGGTCCGCAACGGGACGGCCAGCGGCCTCAAGGTGGCCGTCCTGGTGACGGCGATGGACGCCCCCCTGGGGCGGGCCGTCGGGAACTCGCTCGAAGTCGTCGAGGCCGTCGAGACGCTGAAGGGGAGCGGCCCGGCCGACCTGGCCGAGCTGTGCCTCCGCCTCGCCACCGACATGGTCGTCCTGGCCGGGCTCGGGAGCCGGGACGAGGCCGCCGCGAAGGTCCGGCGGGCGCTCGATTCCGGGGCCGCCCTGGAGGTCTTCCGCCGGTGCGTCGAGCGGCAGGGTGGCGACCCGAAGGCCCTGGACGACCCGGCCCGGCTCCCGACCGCCCCGCGGACGATGGACGTGGTGGCCCCGCGGGACGGGTTCGTGGCCGACATGGACGCCGGGGCGGTCGGGCACGCGGCGGTCGTCCTGGGCGGCGGCCGCGGCCGGCACGACGACGAGATCGACCCCGGGGTCGGGGTGGTCTGCCGGGCCAAGCCGGGCGACCCGGTCCGGGCCGGCCAGCCGGTGTACGAGGTCGTCCACCGCGGGTTCGGCCGGCTGCTCGGGGCCCTGCCGGTGCTGGAGGCGTCGTTCACCGTCGCCGACGCCCCGCCCCCGACCACCCCGGTGGTGCTGGAAGAGGTGGTGTAAGCTCCGCCCCGGGGCTTCACCCCGGGCTACGGTGTCCCAGCCCTTCAGGCTGAGGAATCAGAGTCCCGCAGGCTGAAGGCCTGCCACAACAGAGCCCGGGGCAACGCCCCGGGTCGGATTTGGCGGACAGGGAGGCCCCGATGTTCACCCCCGACCCGTTGATCGCGGCCGCGGCCATCGCCCGGGCGAAGGCGTTCGCCCCGTACTCGAACTTCCTGGTCGGGGCCGCCCTGGAGGGGGACGACGGCACCATCGTCATGGGGTGCAACGTCGAGAGCGCGAGCTACGGATTGACCATTTGTGCCGAGCGGGTGGCGATCGTTAAGGCGGTGTCGGAGGGCCGGCGGCGGTTCAAGCGGGTGGCCGTCGTCACCGACACCGACAAGCCGACCCCGCCGTGCGGGGCCTGCCGGCAACTGCTGTGGGAGTTCGCCCCGGACGCCGAGGTGGTCATCGCCAACCTGCGGGGCGTGATCCTCAAGTACAAAGTCGCCGAGCTGCTGCCGGCCGCGAGCCCGCCGGCAGTGGCTTGACAGGCCCCGGGCCGTGCGGTGTGATGGGCCGGTGGCCCGCCCCCACCCCGTCGGAGCCCGCCCGTGTTCGACGCCCTCCGGTCTATCCCCCAGATCATCAACAGCGCCAGCAGCAGCACGAAGCTCCTCGGGCTGGTGTCCGTGCCGCTCCTCCTCGCCCTCGGGGTGGTCGCCGGGTTCCTCCCCCGCGAGTACCTGTTCCCGGCCTACCTGGTGTACGGCCTGCTCATGGTCCTGCTGCTCGCCGCGATGCTGTTGGTCGAAATCCTGGAGAAGAGCGGGGACCTGTTCCGCCTTTACTACGGGCTAGCGTCCGGCCGGTCCGAGGCCGTCAACCACGCCCTCGAGGCCCTCTGCCATGCGATCATGATCGAGCGGGACCTCAACCACGTCCGGGCGTTCGTGTTCCTGCTGGTCGGCCAGGAGTTCAAGTGCGCGTACCACTGGGCCCAGCGACTCCCGGACGAGGTCCAGACGACACTCCGGGTGGACATCCGGACCAAGGACGAGCGGTCCCGAATCGCCCTCCTCCGGGCGTTCGACGCGAACACCCAGATCGCCTTGGACGAGCCAGACATCCTGAAGGCCGCACGGGACGGGGTGGAGGGGGTGATCCACCAGGACCTGTTCTACATCCGTGCCATCCCGATCCGGAACGAGTCCGAAGCCACGATCGGTATGCTCACGCTCGACGCCGTCACCCCGACCGGCCGGGAGCTGCTGAAAAAGCCGAACTGCCCGCACGTCGTAAGCAAGACGGCGATCTACCTCCGACACGTCCTCTGACCACCGACCCCCT
The DNA here is from genome assembly GCA_019747655.1 of Gemmataceae bacterium. Lineage (GTDB taxonomy): Bacteria > Planctomycetota > Planctomycetia > Gemmatales > Gemmataceae > Urbifossiella. The sequence goes on from JAIEQO010000902.1 coordinate 10,631, forward strand.
ACGGCTCCCGCCCGCGTCTCGGACCACCCGCCCGTCCGGCACCGCCCGCCCGGCTGCGGGCGGCCGGCACCCCGCCCGACTCCGCAACCGGGCTTGCTTGGTGTTCGGGCGTGCGGTAGTGTTCGCCCGGTTCCACTCCCCGCACGGAGGTCCGACGATGCCGGTGAACTTCCAGCCGGACGGCTACCACGCCGTCACCCCCTACCTGACGGTCAGGGGGGCGGCGCAGGCGATCGAGTTCTACAAGGCGGCGTTCGGGGCCGAGGAGCTGTTCCGGCTCGGCGGCCCGGACGGGTCGGTCGGGCACGCCGAGATCAAGGTCGGCGACAGCGTCCTGATGCTCGGCGACGAGAACCCGCAGTGGGGGGCGAAGGCCCCGGACGCCGGCGGGTCGCCGGTCGGGCTGATGGTCTACGTCCCGGACGTGGACGCCGTGTTCGCCGCCGCCGTGGCCGCCGGGGCGGCGGTCCGGAAGGCGGTCCAGGACCAGTTCTACGGCGACCGGAGCGGGACCGTGACCGACCCGTTCGGCCACACCTGGACCGCCGCCACCCACGTCGAGGACGTGTCGCCCGAGGAGATGGGCCGTCGGGCCGACGAGTGGATGCAGAAGCACGCCCAGGCCCAGGCGGCGTAAGATACCCCGGCCCGAGGCCGGGGAATGACGAACGACCCACCAATGACCCACCAATGACGAAGGAAGACACCGGCCGGAATGACGGCCCGGGTCTCATCATTCGTCATTGGTGGGTCATTCGTCATTCGTCATTCCCCGAAGGGGGATTGATGCCGACCCACCTGCCCGACGCGGTCCTGAACGAGCCGGTCGGCCGGCACTCCCGGACCGACTTCACCACCCTCTCCCCGGACTGGACGGTCGGGGCCGCCCTCGACCACATGCGGGCCTCCCCGCCCCCCGGCCGGATCATCTACTTCTACGTCGTGGACGACGCCGGCCGGCTGGTCGGGGTCGTGCCCACCCGCCGGCTCTTGCTCAGCCAGACCGAGGCCCGGGTCAAGGAGATCATGATCCGGGAGGTCATCGCCGTCCCGGCCGACGCCACCGTCCTCGAAGCCTGCGAGTTCTTCACCCTCCACCGGCTGCTGGCCTTCCCGGTGGTCGAGGCCGGCCGCCGGCTGGTCGGGGTGGTGGA
>JAIEQO010000399.1 GCA_019747655.1 Gemmataceae bacterium
CCGCCGGTAGCCGCCCCGTCCGCGCGACCGGCCGCCCGGCCGCCCCGCCAACTCCCCCGCCCGTTCCGCCTCCCCGGAACCGGCCTTCGTCTGCACCGGCCCCAGAAAGGGAACCCTGATGACCGCCGCCGTCGCCGAGCGTCCCGCCCGCACCGCGGAGCCCAAGAAGCACGCCGCGGAGACCGCCTACCAGTACCCCGGCATCCCGACCACCTGCGACGGGGCCGAGGCCGTCGTCCACGTCGAGGTGAACATCAGCCAGGCGGCCGGGGCCTACCCGATCACCAGCTCGACGACGATGGGCGGGGGGTTCAACGCGGCCATGATGAACGGCCGGCCGAACCTGTGGGGCGAGCAGCTCATGTTCTTCGAGCCGGAGAGCGAGCACTCGGCGGCGGCCGTGTGCGAGGGGTTCGCCGTGGCCGGCGGGCGGGTCACCAACTTCACCTCCGGGCAGGGGCTGGTGCTGATGAAGGAGGTGCTGTACACGATCAGCGGGAAGCGGCTGCCGGTGGTCATGAACATCGGGGCCCGGGCCCTGACCAGCCAGGGGCTCAACGTCCACGCCGGGCACGACGACGTGATGAGCGTGGCCGACTGCGGGTGGGGGATGCTGTTCGCCCGCAACGCGCAAGAAGCCGGCGACTTCTGCCTGATCGCCCGCCGGGCCGCGGAGGCCACCCAGACCCCGTTCTTCGCCGTCCAGGACGGGTTCCTGACCACCCACACGGTCGAGACCGTCCGGCTGATCGAGCCGGAGTTCATGAAGGAGTTCGTCGGCGACCCGAAGGAGAAGCTGACCAACCTGATGGACCCGGACCACCCGATGATGTCCGGGGTGGTGCAGAACCAGGACTCGTACATGAAGGGGAAGATCGCCCAGCGGTGGTACTACGACCGTGTCGGGCCGGCCCTCCAGGAGGCGTTCGACGAGTTCGGCCGCAAGACCGGCCGGCAGTACGGGCCGGTCGAGGCGTACCGGTGCGAGGACGCCGAGTTCGTCCTGGTCGGGATGGGCTGCTACATGGAGACGGCGAAGGCGACGGTCGACTACCTGCGGGAGAAGAAGAACGTCCGGGCCGGGTGCCTGACGGTGTCGGTGTTCCGCCCGTTCCCGGCGAAGGAGGTGGTCGACGCGCTCAAGGGGTGCGCGGCGTTCACCGTGTTCGAGCGGATGGACGACCCGCTCTCGACGACCGGGAACCACCTGACCCGGGAGGTCAAGGCCGCGTTCTACGACGCCGTCCTGGGCCAGAACGGGCAGGACCGGCTGACCGGCGACCCGCCGAAGGTGTACCACGCGGCCGCCGGGCTGGGCAGCCGGGACGTGCGGCCGGGGGACATCGTGGCGGCGTTCTACAACATGATCGCGGACGGCCCGCACTACTTCTGCGTCGGCATCGACCACCCGCTCGCCCTGCCCCGGAAAGACGACCCGGACCTGCGGCCGAAGGGCGGGTTCTCGATGCGGGGGCACTCGGTCGGCGGGTTCGGGAGCGTGACCACCAACAAGGTGATCGCCACCATCGCCGGGAACGTGTTCGGCAAGGACGTGCAGGCCTACCCGAAGTACGGGTCCGAAAAGAAGGGCCTGCCGACTACCTACTACCTGACCGTCGCCGACACCCACGTCTACATGCACTCGGAGCTGGAGAAGGTCGAACTGCTCTGCGTCAACGACCCGACGGCCATGCTCAGCCCGCTGACCCTCAAAGGGCTGGTCCCGGGCGGGGCGGTGTTCATGCAGTCGCCGTACACCGACCCGGCCGACGTGTGGGCCCGCATCCCGCACGAGAACCAGCACGCCATCCGGGAGAAGAAGGTCCGGGTGTACTACTGCGACATGGTCCGGATCGCCCGCGAGGAGGCCGACGAGCCCGACCTCCAGATGCGGATGCAGGGGATCGTCCTGCTCGGGGCGTTCCTCAAGCTGACGCCCTACGCGAAGGAGGCCGAGATGTCCGACGAGCAGGTCGACGCCGGCGTCGAGAAGGCCCTCCGCAAGTACTTCGGCAAGCGGGGCGACCAGGTCATCAAGGACAACATGCGGTGCATCAAGCGGGGCGCCACCGAGATGAAGGAGATCCCGCAAGAGGTGATCTTCGCGCAGTAACTGGCGAATGCCCAATGACCCACCAATGACCAGGGAGAAAAAGACGATGACATACCGTTGACCCGGGCCTGTGATCCGGGGGGGCTGCGCGGTGCCGTCCCTTCGTCATTGGTGGGTCATTGGTGGGTCATTGGTCATTTCCCGAAGGACGAACCCCATGTCCGCGGCCACCCTCCCCGCCCCGTCGATGAACGCGGCCACCGACCGGGACCCGTTCAACAACAACTGCTACGGCACCCTGGTCGACCGGCCGTACAAGCCGGTCGGGCTCCGGGCGGCCGTCGGCCTGCCGGTGCTGGACGTGGCCGACTTCAACGAGCGGGTCGTCCGCGGGTACGAGGAGGGGTACGGGGAGAAGGAGCTGCCGGCCGACCTCGGGGTCGCCCGGTCGCTCATCCCGGCCGGGACGGCGTCCTTGCGGGACTTCAGCTATATCGCCCCGGAAATCCCCGAGTACCTGCCGGAGAACTGCACCGGCTGCATGGACTGCGTGACCGAGTGCCCGGACACGGCCATCCTCGGCAAGGTGCTGGGCGAGGACGACTGGGAGCGGAAGCTGGCGGCCGTCCCGGAGGCCGACCGGGAGATGTTCAAGGCCCAGTGGTCGCGGACCAAGAAGTACTACGACGCCGGGAAGAAGAAGCAGGGCGTCGGCGGGATGTTCAACATCATCATCGACCCGTCCAAGTGCAAGGGGTGCGCCGAGTGCGTCACCGTCTGCGACGACGACGCCCTGAAGATGGTGGGCAAGACGGACGAGAAGATGGTGACGGCCCGCAAGAGCCACCGGCTGTTCAAGGACATGGGACCGTCGGACGAGAAGTTCATCAGCGGCAACCTGCTGATCGACATGATGCTCAAGGAGCAGACCCACATCTACACCGGCGGGGCCGGGTCGTGCGCCGGGTGCGGCGAAGGCACCGCCCTGCGGATGATGTGCGCCGCCACCGGCAGCAAGTTCGGCGAGAAGTGGGGCATTGTCGCGGCAACCGGGTGCAACACGGTGTACACCTCGACCTACCCGTACAACCCGTACCTGGTCCCGTGGACCAACTCGCTGTTCGAGAACGCCCCGACCTACGCCATCGGGGTGCGGATGCGGTGGGACCAGATGGGCTGGCAGAACAAGCCGCTGTGGGTCGTCGGCGGGGACGGGGCGATGTACGACATCGGGTTCCAGGCCCTGTCCCGGATGTTCGCCAGCGGGATGAACATCAAGGTGTTCGTGCTGGACACGCAAGTCTACTCGAACACCGGCGGGCAGGCGTCGACGGCCAGCTTCACCGGCCAGAACACCAAGATGTCGGTCCACGGGAACGCCTTCGGCGGGAAGCAGGAGCGGCGGAAGGAGATCGCCCAGATCGCCATGATGCACCCGCGGACCTACGTGGCCCAGACCACCTGCGCCCACGCCAACCACTTCTACAAGGCGGTGCTGGGGGCGATGGAGTTCGACGGCCCGGCCATCGTCGTCTGCTACACCACCTGCCAGCCGGAGCACGGCGTCGCGGACAACATGGCCGGGGAGCAGGCCCGGCTGGCGGTCGACACCCGGGCGTTCCCGCTGGTGGTCTACGACCCCCGGGCCGGGGGCACGATCAAGAGCCGCGTCTCGCTGATGGGCAACCCGAACATGAAGGGCGACTGGTACGTCCACCCGAAGACCGGGCAGGAGGTGACGTTCGTCGACTTCGCCCGGACCGAGGGGCGGTTCGCTAAGCACTTCGACAAGGACGGCAACCCGTCCGAGACGCTCTTGGCCGCCAAACAGGACCGGCTGGAGAACTGGCATACGTTGCAGGATTTGGCCGGCCTGCGGTGAGGCATCATGTAGGGTGGGTCGAGCCGACCGTCCTCGGTCGGCGACGCCCCACCACCCCCGTTCCCGCGTGGTGGGGCGTCGCGGTCCGGAAAGCCGGTCCGCTCGACCCACCCTACGAAACGGTGACCGTCGGCCTTCTGAATACCACCCATGTCCGAACCCCGCGCCGTCCACGACTTCCACCCCGGCGGGCTGCCGGCCGCGCTCGAGTTCCTGAAGCGGGCCCGGTGGGAGCTGCGCGAGCCGTGGTTCGTCCGCGTCTGGCCGGACCGGTATCAACTCTTCGACGTGAACAAGGACTTCTTCGAGGTCCGCGGCGTCGGCTACCCGGACCCGGATGTCGCCGCCCTGTTGCGGATGGTCAACGCGGCGTTCGACCCGGCCGCGGTCGGCGACCCGACCGGCGCGGACTACAAGCAGTTCTTCACCGGCCGCCGGTTCCCTTGGGCGCACGACCGGGTGATGTAGGGCCGCCGGCGGCGGGGCCGGCCCCGCCGCCGGCGGGCGTCATCCTACCCGTCCGGCACGGGTTTCGCTAATGTGCGGTCGGGCCACACGTCACCCGGACCGGATGCCCCGCCCATGATCGACGACGACCCGCTTTGGTACAAGGACGCGGTCATCTACCAGGCCCACGTCCGGGCCTTCCACGACTCCGACGGCGACGGGTACGGGGACTTCAAGGGGCTGACCCAGAAGCTCGACTACATCGCCGACCTCGGGGTCACCGCCGTCTGGGTGATGCCGTTCTACCCGTCCCCGCTCCGGGACGACGGGTACGACATCGCCGACTACGAGACCGTCCACCCGCAGTACGGCCGGCTCGAGGACTTCAAGGAGTTCCTCGCCGAGGCCCACCGCCGCGGCATCCGGGTCATCACCGAGCTGGTCGTCAACCACACGTCCGACCAGCACCCGTGGTTCCAGCGGGCGCGGCTCGCGCCGAAGGGGAGCCCCGAGCGGGAGTTCTACGTCTGGAGCGACGCCCCGGACAAGTACCAGGACGCCCGCATCATCTTCAAGGACTTCGAGCCGTCGAACTGGACCCTCGACCCGGTCGCCAAGCAATACTTCTGGCACCGGTTCTACCACCACCAGCCGGACCTGAACTTCGACAACCCGGCCGTCTGGGACGCCCTGTTCCCGGTCCTCGACTACTGGCTGGACATGGGCGTCGACGGGATGCGGCTGGACGCCATCCCGTACCTCTACGAACGCGAGGGGACGAACTGCGAGAACCTGCCGGAGACCCACGTCTTCCTGAAGGCCCTCCGCAAGCGGATGGACGCGAAGTACCCCGGCCGGATGTTCCTCGCGGAGGCCAACCAGTGGCCGGAGGACGTGCTCCCGTACTTCGGGGACGGGGACGAGTGCCACATGGCCTTTCACTTCCCGGTCATGCCCCGGCTGTACATGGCCGTCCACCAGGAGGACCGGTTCCCGATCCTCGACATCCTCGACCAGACCCCGCCGATCCCGGACAACTGCCAGTGGTGCATGTTCCTCCGGAACCACGACGAGCTGACCCTGGAGATGGTGACGGACGAGGAGCGGGACTACATGTACCGGGCCTACGCCGAGGACCGGACGGCCCGCATCAACCTCGGCATCCGCCGCCGGCTGGCGCCGCTTTTGAAGAACGACCGCCGGCGGATCGAGCTGATGAACGCCATCCTGTTCTCGATGCCCGGGACCCCGGTCCTGTACTACGGCGACGAGATCGGGATGGGCGACAACATCTACCTCGGCGACCGCAACGGGGTCCGCACCCCGATGCAGTGGTCGGGCGACCGGAACGCGGGCTTCAGCCGGGCCAACCCCCAGAAGCTCTACTTCCCGGTCATCATCGACGCCGAGTACCACTACGAGGCGGTGAACGTCGAGGCCCAGCAGAACAACCCGTCGTCGCTCCTGTGGTGGATGAAGCGGCTGATCGCCCTGCGGAAGCGGCACAAGGCGTTCGGACGCGGGACGCTGCGGTTCCTCCGCCCGCTCAACCCGAAAATCCTCGCCTTCGTCCGGGAGTACGGCGACGAGCGTATCCTGGTCGTCGCCAACCTGTCCCGGTTCGTCCAGTACGCCGAACTCGACCTCCGGGAGTTCGCCGGGCTGCGGCCGGAGGAGGTGTTCGGCCGGACCCTGTTCCCCCGGATCGGTGAGCTGCCGTACCTGCTCACCCTCGGGCCGCACTCCTTCTTCTGGTTCTCCCTCCCGGTCACGGCCCCGGCGGTGGTGGTCGACCGGGACGCGGCCCCGGCGCTGCCGGTGCTACCCGGGACGCGGCTGACCCTGGCCGAGCGGTTCGAGCCGATCCGGCACGACGACCTCGAAGCCCTGCTGCCCGACTACCTGACCCGCCGGCGGTTCGGCACGTCCGGCTCGCCGGTGGTGGCGGCGTACATCCAGCAGGCCGTCCCGGTCGGCCCGGAGGGGGTCCGGGTCTGGTTCCTCCTGATCCGGGCCGAGTACCGCGAGGGGGTGCCGGAGCTGGTGACGCTGGCCCTGGCCCACGTCCCGGACGACCAGCTCGGCGAGCTGTCGGTGCCGCTGGCCGATGCGGGGGTGGCCCGGGTCGCCGGGACCGACGCCGGCGTCCTGTGCGACGCCCTGGCCGTCCCGGCGTGCAGCCGGGGGGTGCTGCGGGCGATCCTGACCGGCCGGAGCCGGCACGTCTACGGCGGGGACTTGGTTTTCGCCCCCACGGGCACCGGCGCCCCGCCCGACCCGGCCGCCCTCGACGCCCTGACCGTCTCGGCCATGCGGAACAACCGCCACACCCTCTCGGTCGTGTACGGCGACGAGTACATCCTGAAGACCCTGCGGCGGGTCGAGGACGGCGGGGTCAGCCCGGCGGTCGAGGTCGGGCGGGCGCTGGCGGCCGGGGGCAAGTTCGACGGGTTCGCCCCGGTCGCCGGGTCGATCGAGTACCGCCGGCGGGGCGTCGACCCGGCGACCCTGGCCGTCCTGTACCGGTACGTCCCGAACCAGGGGACGGCGTGGCAATATGCCGTTGACGAACTCGGCCGGTTCTTCGAGCGGGTGGCGGCCCTGTCGCACGAGGCGGCCCCGCGGCCGCCGGAGGCCCCGCCGCTGGTCGGGGCGGTGCCCGAGCGGCCGGGCGAGGAGAACGGCTGGGGAGAGATCGCCGGCGGGTTCGTCGAGGCGGCCCGGCTCTTGGGCCGGCGGGCGGCCGAGATGCACGCCGCCCTGGCGGCCTGGATCACCCCGTCGTTCGCCCCGGAGCCGTTCGGCAAGCTGTACCAGCGGGGCGTCTACCAGCAGATGCGGAACATGGCCGGGAAGGTCTGCCGGCGGCTGGAGGCCGACGGGCCGACGCTGGCCGAACCGGCCCGCGACCTGGCCGCCCGGGTGGTGGCGATGGAACAGGACCTCCTGCGGCGGTTCCGGGTGTTACTGAACGGCGAGCTGGGCGGGCTTCGCATCCGCATCCACGGCGACTACCACCTGGCGCGGCTCCTGTACACCGGCAAGGACTTCGTCGTCCACGACTTCGAGGGCGAGGCCGGGCGGACGGTGGAGGACCGGCGGGTGAAGCGGTCGGCCCTGCGGGACGTGGCCGGGATGATCCGGTCGTTCGACTACGCGGTTCAGAGCACCCTGCTCGGGCTGACGCACCGGAAGGGGAGGGCCCCGGGGGTGATCCGGGACGAGGACCTGCCGCGGCTGGGGCCGTGGGGCGAGGCGTGGTACCACCACGTCGCCCGGGAGTTCGTCGGGGCGTACCTGGACGCGGCCGGCCCGTCCGGGCTCCTGCCGGCCGGGGACGACGCCCGCCGCGAACTGCTCGACCTGTTGCTGGTGGAGAAGGCGTTGCAGGAGGTCGAGGCCGAGCTGGAGGCCGGGTCCGAGCGGGTCGAAATCCCCCTCCGCGGCATCCTCCGGATGATGGCGGCCGGGGCGGAGCAACAGGCGGTGCCGTAGAGTCGGCCGCCCGGCCCCGAGCGGCTACCGCCCCGGGTAGCCGATTTCGGCGATGTCGTTCGCCAGGTCGGCGAGCGTCAGATCGCAGTTGAGCCGACCGACGACCTCGGCCGTCAGGGGTTGGTAGTGGTAGACGTGTCGGACCGCGGTCGACTCGACCTCCCGATCGTAGTAGTCCGACGCCCAAGCCCGGTACGTCTCGGGTCGGCCGTCCAGGGGAGACAGCAGATACTCCGAGCCGTCCGGGTCCGGGTGGTCGGGTGGGAATGGCACCGGCCCGACCTGCCACACCCGGTCGGTGTGTCGCCGCCAGATGCAAAAAGTGACGTTCTCGACATCGAACGCCGGCTCCCGCAGGCTGGAGGCGAACTCGTCGGGAACGGTGTCGAGGATGCCGGGCCACACCCGCTTGGTTCCGTCGTCGCGGTACAGGGACAGCGGGTACTCGTGGGCGAACCCGTTGAGCCAGCAGCCGGCGGTGCTGAAGTGGGCGAAGAAGTCGTCCCCGCTCCCGTTCCGCATGGACCCCATCTGCTCGCCGGCGGTCCAGGCCGCGTTGAACGAGTAGTACCGGTACTGCCACTCCGGGCAGAGGATCGCGTCCAGCATCGCCATCGACTGCAAGGTCCGGCGGAGGCCGTCCACATCGGGCAGTTGGGAGAGGTCGCGGGTCGAGATCATCACGCCTCCTGCGACCGGAGTCCGGCAGTCGTCGTGGTTTACGGCGGTCTGCCAGCCTTTCGGACGGAGTGGCAGACCCTTCGGATTGCGGTCGGTCGCCCCTTGACCTCGCCGTGCGACCTGGGATACTCCGACGATCCGGCCTCCACCGTCGCCGGCACACGGGATCACGGCCATGCGGCGGACCGTCCGGTTGATCGACGCCCGCCGGCCCGACCGCCCGTACCTCGCCGCCGCGTTGGTCCGCGACTTCCCGGCCGGGTCGCTCGCGGCCGTCGAGGCCGCCTGGGCGGCCGCCCGGGCCCGGGCCGATGCCGCGGCCGGTCCGTCCGGTCTGGAGCACGGGCACTGGGACTGGCGGAACAAGGTCCGGGCTGCCCAGTCCGGGGCGTACCACTTGGTCGCCGTCGAGGCGGAGGCCGAGGTGCAGGGGCTGATGGCCGTCGACCGCCGGCCCCGGCCCGCCCGGCGGAAGGCCGCCGACCTCCTTTACGTCGACTACCTGGAGACGGCCCCCTGGAACTTGAAGGTGTTCGGGGCCCCGTGGTTCGTGGGCGTCGGGACGGCCCTGCTGATCGATGCCGTTCGGCTCAGCCTGGACGGCGGTCTGGGAGGCCGGGTCGGGCTGCACTCGCTGGGCCAGGCCGAGCCGTTCTACGCCCGCTGCCGGATGGCCGCGGTCGGGCCCGACCCCGGTTACCACGGCCTAACGTACTTCGAGTATACTGACGGCGAGGCGGTCGGCTGGCTGACCGCCCTCGGGGAGTTGCCATGACATCGACCGCTGCCGACCCGTACCGGGTGGCCCTCGAAGCCGAAGGCGGGGAGCCGGTGTCGGCCGGGGCGCGGGCGGTTCACCCGCCGGCCGTAGTGACCTTCGACCTGTCGTTCGTCCCGGCCGCCCGGCGGGCGTCGGTGGTGGCTGACATCCACGAGCGGATTGCCCGCGAGGTCCGGGACGCCGAACCCGTCGCGTGACCCGTCGAGCCCGTCGGGGCGTCAGCCGCCGAGACGGCGGAAGACACTCCGGGCCGCCCAGTAGCCGCACATGCCGTGGACGCCGCCGCCGGGCGGGGTGGACGACGAGCAGAGGAAGAGCTGCGGGTCGGGCGTCGAGTACGGGTCCCACCGGGCTACCGGGCGGGTGAAGAGCTGGCCCAGGTCCACCACCCCGCCGCCGATGTCGCCGCCGACGGTGTTCGGGTTGTACGCCTCCCAGGCCGTCGGGCCGCGGACGTGCCGGGCCAGGATCAACGACCGGAACCCCGGCGCGAACCGCTCCACCTGGGCCTCGATCCGCCCCGTCATGTCCTCCGTCGAGCCGTGCGGGACGTGGCAGTAGCCCCAGCCGGTGTGTTGCCCGATGGGTGCCCGGGACGGGTCGCACACCCCGGGTTGGACGTACAGCACGAACGGCTTCTCCGCGATCTGGCCGTCGAACGCGGCCCGCTCGGACGCCGCGATCTCGTCCAGCGGCCCGCCGAGGTGGACCGTCCCGGCCCGGCGGCAGTCCGCGTTGGCCCACGGCACCGGGCCGCTCAGGGCCCAATCGACCTTGAACACGCCCGGGCCGTAACGGAACTTCCCGAGCCGCCGCTTGTAGCCGTCCGGCAGCCGGTGCCCGGCCATCGCCACCAGTTGCCGCGGGGTCACGTCGAGCAGCACCGCCTTCGCCGGCGGCAGGTCGTCCACCGATTTCACCCACCGCCCGGCCTCGACCTCGCCGCCGAGCGACTTAAAGTACGACAGCAGTGCGTCGGCCAGCTTCTGCGACCCGCCGGCGACCACCGGCCAGCCGCGGGCGTGCCCGGCGATGGTCAGCATCAGGGCGATGGCCGCCCCGGGCCGGTGGTCGAGCGGGATGACGGCGTGGGCCGCCGACCCGGCCCAGAGTGCCCGGGCCTTCTCGGTGCGGAAGTACGCCTCGGCGAACCCCTTCCCGGACCGGAGGGCGGCCCGGCCGAACCGCAGGGCCGAAATCGGGTGACGGGGAATGCGGAACGGCCCGAGCAGGTCGCCGAGGAGGTCGTCGGCGGCAGCCGTAAGCGGCCCCATCAGCCGGCGGTAGGAATCGGCGTCTTCCCCGAGCCCGGCCGCGGTCTCGTCCACGGACCGGTACAAGACGCCGGCGGTGCCGTTGTCGAGCGGGTGGGCGAGCAGCACCTCGGGGTTCACCCACCGCAGGCCGTGTTGTTCGAGCGGCAACGTCCGGAAGAACGGCGACGACGCCCCCATCGGGTAGACGGCCGAGCAGACATCATGCGTGAATCCGGGGAGCGTCAGCTCGGCCGACCGCATCCCGCCGCCGAGGGTGTCGGACCCCTCGACGACGAGGACCGACAGCCCCTTCCGGGCCAGGGCGATGGCGGCCGCCAGCCCGTTCGGCCCCGACCCGACGACGACCGCGTCATAGGTCTTGTTCATCGGCCCACAAGTTTGGCGTCGAGGCTGATCTCGGCCCCGGCCAGGACCTTCGACACCGGGCACCCGGCCTTCGCCTTCGCCGCGTGCTCCTGGAACTGCTCGGGGGTGATGTTCGGCACGTCGGCGTCGGTGACGAGGTCGATCTTCGGGATGGCGAACCCGTCCGGCACCTTTTCCAGGTGGACCCGGGCGACCGTGTGGACCCGCTTCGGCGGGAACCCGGCCGACGCCAGGGCGTGCGACAGGGCCATCGAGAAGCACCCGGCGTGGGCCGCCGCGATCAACTCCTCGGGGTTGGTCCCGGTGCCCGACTCGAACCGGCTCTGGAACGAGTACGGGCCGCTGAACGCCCCGCTCTCCAGCTTGATCGTCCCCTTCCCGGACTTGAGGTCCCCTTCCCAGGCGGCTTCCGACGACCGGACCAGCATGGCGTCTCCTCCGGACGAGGTAGGGCGAGCGGGGCCGGGCGGCACACCCTTTGCCCGGGGGTTAGCTATCGGCCCCGGGTGTCACCGGGGCAAGGGAGGAACCGATGGCCGACCCGAAACAACAACCAGCGACGCAAGACGATCAGCCGGAAGCCCGGCAGCGGGAGGGCTCCCACGCCCCGCCGCAGGAGACGACCCGGGCCCAGGAGTGGGGCGGGCGGGAGGACCAGGGGAAGGCGATCGCGCGGGGTGGGAAGGAAAGCGGCCCGGCCCCGGGTGCCGAGCCGGCGAAGTGACGTAGCTGGCGAGCGGGGGGGGGGGGGCCCCCCCTAACCCGTTTAAAAAAAGGGGGGAACCCCCCCCCCCGCCCGGAAAAAAACCCACCCCAC
>JAIEQO010000693.1 GCA_019747655.1 Gemmataceae bacterium
CGGCCGCCGCCGGGCAGGTCGTCCGCCGGCTCCCGGCCGACAAGCGGGCCGAGGTCGCCCTGCGGGTGACCAAACTCGGCGGCCGCAACCCGGACCTGCTCGCCCCGCTGGCGAAGGCCGTGGCCGACAAGGCCCGGCGGCTGGCCGCGGCCCCGCCCGAGCCGAGCTACGACGAGCTGGTCACCAACCTGGCCGACATGCTCCGGGCCCTGCCCCGGCAGGAGCGCGGCCCGGTGGTCGAGAAGATCGAGGCGTCCGACCCGACCCTGGCCGCGAAGGTGCTCGAGAAGCTCTACCGGATCGACGACCTCGTCCGCATCCCGGACCGCCAGCTCCAGGGCCTGTTGGCCGAGCTGGACGTGAAGACGATCGCCATCGCGCTCAAGAACACCGACCCGGCCGTCCGCGGGAAGGTGACGGCCAACATGTCCAGCCGGGCCCGGGCCGTCCTGGACGAGGAGAGCGAGATGCTCGGCGAGCTGCCGGCGGTCCGGATCAAGGAGGCCCAGCAGACCGTCCTCGTCCTCGTCCGCAAGGGCGAGGAGGAGGGGAAGATCACGATCGAGGAATGACCGTGCGGGGCTCCGGGGTGATTTCCCGGTGCCGGCTGAGTGTTGAGGCCCGGGCAGGAAGCGCCGGGGGAATCGGGCCGGGAAAATGCGGGCCGGAGCCCGCAGGCCGCCCGAATCTGTCCCATCTTCCTGGTGTACTCCCGCCTCAACCGTGCCTCCGGCGGCCCCGCCCGCCGCACTCGCCCACGGACCACGAGAGGCCAGGACCCCGCATGCCCGCCGCCCCCCCGGCCCGCCGTTCACCCGCCGACCGCCCGCCGTTCGAGTGCCGGGTCCGGTTCCCGGCCCGGCTCGCCGGGGCCCGGATCGTCCCGGCCGACGCCCCGCTTACCGCTTCGCCGAAGAACCGGGGGGCCGACACCCCCCGCCCGTCGAAAGCCCCCGAACATCAGGGGGCTGACGCCCCCCGCTCGCACGAGCAGACTCCGGGGGCTCACGCCCCCGGCTCGCCCGGGTCGGTCGTCCCGTCGCCGGAAGCGGCCGCCGACCTGCTCCGCATCGAGACCACCCTCGGCGAGGTCCGCCGGGCCGTCGCCGGGCTGCGGGAGGACCAGGCCGGGCGGCTCCGCGAGTGGCAGCGGGCGGCCGTCGAGCTGGCCGCGACGCTCGCCACCCGGCTCCTCCACGACCGCATCGCGGCCGGCGACTTCCCGATGGAAGCGAAGGTCCGGGACATGCTCGCCCAGGCCGGCGACGACCCGGCCACCGTCTACCTGAACCCGGCCGACCTGGAACTGCTGCAAGGCCGGCTCGGCGGGCCGCTCGCCCCCGGCCGTGACGACCCCCGGCTCGTCCCCGACCCCGGCCTCGGCCGCGGCGACTGCCGCGTCGAGTCGAAGGAAGCCGTGCTAGTCTCCGAGATCACCCGCGAGCTGCAGGAAATCCGCGACGACCTCCTCCGGAGCTTCGGAAATGCTCGGGCTTGACCTGCCGGCGATGAACCGGAGCATCACCACCACGCCCCTCTACCGCATGGGCGGGCGGCTCCGGAGCGTCACCGGGCGGATGACCTGCAACCTGCCGGCCGCCGTCGGCGACCACTGCGCCATCCTCCCGCCGGACGGCGACGAGGTGCTGGCCGAGGTCATCGGCTTCGAGAACAACCTCGCGTACCTCGTCCCGTTCGACGCCCCGGAGAACCTGCGGCCCGGGATGCCGGTCGTCCGCAAGGGCCGGGGCATGTCCGTGCCGACCGGGGCGAACCTGCTCGGGCGGGTGATCGACGGGCTCGGCCGGCCGCTCGACGACCTCGGGCCGATCGAGGGGTGCCCGGCCCGGCCGGTCCACCGGGCGGCCCCGCCGGCCCTCGACCGCCAGCGCATCCGCGACCCGTTCGTTACCGGCATCCGGGCCGTCGACTCGGTCCTGACCTGCGGCCGGGGCCAGCGGGTCGGCATCTTCGCCGGGTCCGGGGTCGGCAAGAGCACCCTGCTGGGCGAGATCGCCAAAGGGTCGGAAGCCGACGTGAACGTGATCGCCCTGATCGGCGAGCGGGGTCGGGAAGTGGCCCCGTTCCTCGAAGACTGCCTCGGGCCGGAGGGGATGGCCCGGTCGGTCGTCGTGGTCGCCACCTGCGAGCAGACCCCCCTGATGCGGGTCCGCGCCAGCCAGGCCGCGATCGCCATCGCCGACTACTTCCGCGAGGACGGGTCGAACGTCCTGTTCATGATCGACAGCCTGACCCGGCTGGCGATGGCCCAGCGGGACCTGGGGCTGATGCTCGGCGAGCCGCCCAGCAGCCGGGGCTACACCCCCAGCGTCTTCCAGCTCCTGGCCAACACCGTCGAGCGGCTGGGGAACGCCGCCCGGGGCGGGATCACGGCCCTGCTCACGGTCCTGGTGGACGGGGGCGACTTCGACGAGCCGATCAGCGACGCGGTGCGGTCGCTGGTCGACGGCCACATCATCCTGGACCGGAAGATCGCCGAGAAGGGCCACTACCCGGCCATCGACATCGCCCGGTCGGTCAGCCGGGTGGCGACCGACGTGGCCGACAAGGAGCACGCCCTGGCCGCCCGGAAGGTGCGGGCGATCCTGGCCACCTACGCCGAGGTCCAGGACCTGATCCGGATCGGGGCCTACGCCCGGGGGGCCAGCCCGCAGGTCGACCGGGCGATCGAGCTGATGCCGAAGGTCGAGCAGTTCCTGAAGCAGGACGTGGGCGAGGACTCGGCGTTCGGCGACACCCGCCGGGGCCTGCTGCAACTGGCCGCCGCCTGGCCCTTCTAAACCGGCATTTTCGGGGGGTGTGGGGCCACCCCCCTCCTCCCCTTTTTTTACACGTCCGCCGATCCCTACGATTTCCAGCGTTCCGACCACATTTCGGCACTGCGACCCGGTCGTGCTTTTCGATTTCCGTCGCGTAACCCGTTGCTCGTCGTGCGCTTCGGCCGACGCCCACCGATCCCGTATACCGCCACGGTCGACCCCGGGCGGCTCGACCGGCCCCGCGGCCAGTTTGATACACTTGTTCATTACCATCCCGTCAGGGGTCGTCAACCGGATTTTTCCCATTTTCTTGTCGGATTCCGGCCGGCCCATCAGATGGTATTACGTCAGCGGAATTCCACCGACCCCGGGGGCGGCATGCTCCCCGAGCCGATCCGGCACCTGATCCGGAACTTCCTGGCCGGCAACCCGTTTCGGGGCGAGCCGGACGACGCCGTCTGGGCGGCCGTCCGGACCGGCGACCGGGCCGACCCGGCGTTCGGGCAGGCCCTGTGCGTCCTGCTGGAGCGGGCCGGCGGGCCGGTGTACGCCGTCTGCCGGCGGCACCTCGGGCCCGGGGCCGACGCCGAGGACGTGTTCCAGGACGCGGTGGTGGCCCTGATCCGCCGGCCGCCGCGGCGGGTGGGGACGTTCGCCCAGGCCCGGGCGTGGCTCTGCAAGGTCGCCCGGAACAAGGCCGTCGACCGGCTGAACCAGCGGCACGCGGCCGGGCCGCTGGCCGACGACACCGCCGTGGCCGCAGCCGACCCGAGCCCGGACGACCGTCTGGACGCCGTGATGGCGGCGGTGGCCCGGCTGAAGGAGAAGTACCGGGTGCCGTTCCAGCTCGCGGCGATCGACGGGCTGACGGCCGAGGCGATCGGCGGCCGGCTCGGGCTGACGGCGGAAGCGGCTCAGAAGCGGGTGGAGCGGGCCCGGGGGATGGTGTTGCGGACGCTGGCCGGCCGAGGCGTGGCCCCGGCCGCGGCGGGGGCGGCGCTGCAATCGACGCTGACCGAGGTGGGCCGGGCCGCGATGCCGCCGGACCGGGCGGCGACCCTGACGGAGGCGATCCTGGCCCGGCTGGCGGCCCTGCCGGCGGTCCGGACGGTGACGCTGAAGGCGGCCGCGGTCCTGCTCGCCGGGCTGACCGTCGGAGGGGTTGGCGTGGCCGGGTGGGCGGCGACCCGCGAGCCCGCACCGGAGTCGGCACAGGTCCCGCCGCCAGAGCCGGAGTCGCCGGTGCCGGCCGCCCCGGTCCGGCTGGAGACCGTCGCCGAGCGAAACCTGAGGGTCTTCCACGCCGAGGTGCTGCCAGTCCAGCTCGGCCTCCTGAGGGAGGTCGCCCTGGGCGGCGAGGTGGAGTTGGTAGCGGTCGAAGCTTTCGACTCCCGGGTGGAGTGCGTGTTTCGCATCCATTACCGGTCGGACGGGGAGGAGCGCTACACCTCGGGGCTGCGGTTCACGCACGACGCGAGCAACCACTTTACCGGGGTGAGATTCGACCTCTACGGGCGGGGCGAGTGGAAGGTCCTCAACACCAGAGGTCCCTTCGTCGGCTTGTGGAATCCGCTGACGGGGGTCGAGGTGATGATCCCACCACCACCCGGCTTCGAAGCGGCTCGCAGGGCGTTCGAACGCCTCCCCCAAGACGACCGGACGCTTGCCCAGGCGCGGGCCCACGCTGACGAGATGCGAGCGGCGGTCACGCCCTTTCTGGGAACGTGGTACGACTGTGGCGACCCGGCCCGACGAGTGGTCGTCCGCCTCTACCCGGACGGCTGGCTGCACACAACACGCGGCACTGGGCAGCCCGGTACGAGCCTCATCGGAAACCTGAGAATCCGCCCGGGGGGCTGGATCGACGCATTGCCGTACACCTCGGGGCCGGTACGGCTGTCGGCCGACGGCCAGCGCGCCGAGTTCGCGGGCCACGGGGAGTGGTGGTCCCGGGAGCCGACCGCGCCGGCCAAGTGATTCGACCCCTTCCGCACACCACCCGCCGCCCGGCCTGCGCGGCGGAGTAGGGACCCACGCGCGCAGGCCGAACACCCCGACGAGGACCGTCCGATGACCGCCGCCCGCAAGAACCCGCCCGCCCGCCGGCTCTCGGTCGAGTCGCTCGAAGACCGCACCACCCCGGCCGCCGTTCCGCTCGCGTCCGGCGGGGGCGGGGGCGGTGTGGCCTACAACGGGTTCCTGTACTTCACCGGTTCCGACCCGGCACACGGAACCGAGCTATGGCGGACGGACGGGACGCCGGCCGGGACGGGTCTCGTGGCCGACCTGAACCCGGGGGCCGGCAGCTCGGGCTCGGGACCCCTCGGCGTCGCCGGGGGCACGCTGTACTTCAGGTCGAAGGGGGCCGGCACCCAGTACGTCCTCTGGGCGACCGACGGGACGGCCGGCGGCACCCGGCCGATCACCGCCGCGAACGGCACGCCGCTCGTCAACCCCGGCAGCCCGGTGGCGGTGAACGACACCCTGCTGTTCAACACCTTCCCGCCGGGCGCCGGGGCCAGCTCCCCGTGGCGGACGGACGGCACCACGGCCGGAACGGTCCCGCTGCCCAACGTCGGGCAAAACTACGTGAGCGTGCCCGGCACGGCCTGGGCCGGGAGCCTCTACACCCGTGCCGGTGCCAGCGTCCGCCGGTACGACCCGGACGCCAACCGTCTCGATCGCCCGTACACATACATCTCCGGAAACGACTCCCGTGGTGGGTCCCAACTGCCGATGCTCAGCCTCGGCGGGTCGCTGATCTTCGACACCGTCGAGGCGTCGGGCCTGGCACGGCTGTGGAAGACCGACGGCACCGCGGCCGGCACCACCCTCATCGCCGATGTCCCGATCGCCGGGCTCGCGTCTGAAGGGACCCCCTCCGGCCTTGACCCGACGCCGCCGGAGCTCCGGCGTCGCTACACCGGACCGGAGTCCGCCGTCGTGAACGGCCTCATGTACCTCCCGGCCCGCTCTCCCGGTCTGCCGGACGGCGCGGAGCTCTGGGCCACGGACGGGACGGCCGCCGGCACCCGGCTCGTGAAGGACATCAACCCCAACGTCGATCAGTACGGCACGGGGATCGGGTCGAGACCGTACAACATGCTGGGCGTTGGCAACACCCTGTACTTCGTGGCCGACGACGGGACCACCGGGCTGGAACTCTGGAAGTCCGACGGGACGGAGGCGGGCACGGTCCTGGTGGCCGACATCAGCCCCGGGGCCGGCGGCTCCAGCCCGGCGCACCTGACCAACGTCCGCGGCCGGCTGTACTTCACCGCCACCGACCCGGCCGGCGGACAGGAGGTGTGGACCTCCGACGGGACGGCCGCCGGGACGGTCCGGGTGGACGACCTGAACCCCGGCCCGGCCGGGTCACAGCCCCTGAGCCTGGCAACGGTCGGGGGCCGGCTGGTCTTTTCCGCCGACGACGGGACGACCGGGCGGACCCTGTGGGCGGTCGACCCCGGACTGCCGAACCGGTCCCCGGTCGCCCGGGCCGCCGGCCCGGCGGCCGAGGGGCCGATCCGGTTCAGCGGGACCGACTCCGCCGACCCGGACGGCGACCCGCTCGCCTACTTGTGGGCGTTCAGCGACGGCACCACCTCGGCCGTCCGCGACCCGCTCCACACCTTCCCGGACGACGGCGCCTACACTGCCACCCTGACCGTCACCGACCCGTCCGGGGCCCAGAGCACTTCGGCCGTCGCCGTGACGGTGGCGAATGTCGCCCCGACCACGACCGTCACGTCCACCGCCGCCGGGACCGGCGGGAGCCAGGTGAGCGTGTCGTTCACGGCCGCCGACCCGTCGCCGGCGGACACCGCGGCCGGCTTTACCTACCGGGTCGACTGGGGCGACGGGGTTGTCGAGACGGTCCCGGCGACCCCGGGGAACGGGGCCGGACTGACCCTCTCCCACAACTTCGTGACGGCCGGTGTATTCCGGGTGCGGGTGTCGGCCGCCGACCAGGACGGGGACTACGGCCCGGCCGCAGCATCCGCCGACATCGTCGCCGGGTCGCCCGGGAACGACACGATCACCCTGACCGGACCCGAAGACGGGACGTTCGCCGTTACCGTGAACGGGTCCCCCGCCGGCACCGCCACCTACCGGCTCGTTTTCCCGCCGTCCGGCTCCCCCTACTACCTCCCCTTCCTCGTCCTCGGCGGGGCCGGGAACGACACGATCCGCATCACCAACTGGGAGCGGACGCTGAACTACTACCCGCCGCTCGTGGTGGACGGCCAGGGAGGGTCGGACACCTACGTCGTGGACTATGTGATCAACGCGGATGCCGACTTCGGAACGGTCCCCGACGGCTTCCCGGCCCTGCAGCCGCAGGACACCGGGAGCGCGGCCGA
Organism: Gemmataceae bacterium; assembly: GCA_019747655.1. Lineage (GTDB taxonomy): Bacteria > Planctomycetota > Planctomycetia > Gemmatales > Gemmataceae > Urbifossiella. Next base: position 7,145 of record JAIEQO010000693.1, read on the forward strand.
CGCCGACCAGTTGCTCGTCAACGGGACAGCCGGCGACGACATCTTCTACAAGGGTGCCGGCAGCGTCCGGATGTACTTCGCGAACGAGTACGATGTCTTCTACACCGGCATCGAGGCGGTGACGCTCAACGCCGGGGCCGGGAACGACCAGATCTATGACCCGGACAGCGCGAACGTCACCCTGCTCGGCGGCCCCGGGGACGACACGATCACCGTCGCCGACACGTCCGGGGCGGTGACGGTGGACGGCGGGGACGGGTCGGACACCGTCACCGTCCAGTTCGGCAACATCACCGGCCCGGTGACGGTCCGGGACACCGGCACCACCGGCTCGGACACATTGTTGGTGCGGCCGGCCGACGGCGGTCCGGCCCTCACCGCCACCGGCACCAGCGTGTCCCAGGGCACCCAGACCGTGACCGTGGCCGGCCCGCCCGGGTCCATCCCCATCGCCACCCCGGCCGGCACCCCGCCCCCGCAGGTGACCAACGGGGCCGTCCTGTACCGGACGGAGTCCGGAGCGACCGACCTGCTGATCGGCGGGACGGCCGGCAACGACGCCCTCGTCGCGTACCCGGCGGACAAGGCCGGCGGGGTGGGGGTGTGGGTCAACGGCGTGGCCGCCGGCACCTTCCGCCCGACCGGCCGGGTGGCCGCCTACGGGTACGCCGGGAACGACGCCCTGTCGGCCCTCGGGCTGGCCGGCCGGGCCGACCTGTTCGGCGGGGACGGGGGCGACATCCTCATCGGCGGGGGCGGGCCGAACGTCCTGGTCGGCGGGGCCGGGAACGACCTCCTGTACGGCGGGGCCGGCCGTGACGTGCTAATCGGCGGGGCCGGGTCGGACGTGCTGGCCGGGGGCGGCGGGGACGACCTGTTCGTGGCCGGGACGACCGCGTTCGACGCCGACGAGGCGGCCCTGGGGGCGGTCCTGGCCGAGTGGACGTCGGCCCGCAGCTACGCCGCCCGGGTGGCCAACCTGACCGGCACCGGGGCCGGGGCCGACTTTGCCGCCCGGGCGAACGGCGGGGTGTTCCTGCGGGCGGCCGGCCCGGCCCCGACGGTGGCCGACGACGGGGTGGCCGACCTCCTGGTGGGGGGCGGCGGGCGGGAGGTGTTCTTCGCCCAACTCGACGGCGACCACCAAGCGGCCCGGGACCTGATCCTGGACCGGCTGCCCAACGAGTACGTCATCGACCTGACCTACGTCGGGCCGTAACCCAGCCGGTGCCGACTCCGCGGGGCCCGCCGGCCGCCCGCCGGCGGGCCCCGCCGTTTACCGGGTTCCGTACCGGTGGTAGGATGAGGGCGGCCCCGGAGGTGCCGCGATGCCCCTGACCATCGAGGTCGAGATGCCCGCCGACCTGGACCGATTCCGGCTGCCCGACGGGGTGGCCGACCGACTGCACGCCCTGCTCGACCGCCAGGATGCCGGCCACCCGCTGACCGACGCCGAGCGGCGGGAGGCCGAGGGGCTGGTCAGCCTGGCCGACTTCCTCGCGCTGCTCAAGCTCCGGGCCGAGCGGACGGCCGGGTGAGCGACATCCCCCGCCCCCTGGCCGAGCTGGTCGCCCTGCGGGCCGCCAACCGGTGCGAGTACTGCCGGCTGTCGCAGCTCGGCCAGGAGGCCACGTTCCACGTCGACCACGTCACCCCCCGCGCCGCCGGCGGCCCGACCGAGGCCGACAACCTGGCGCTGGCGTGCGTCTCGTGCTCGCTCCGGAAGTGGGCGAAGCAGACCGCCCCGGACCCGGACACCGGCCAGGACGTTCCGCTGTTCAACCCCCGCACCCACGTCTGGGCCGACCACTTCCGGTGGGACGGGCCGCGGGTCGTCCCGCTCACCCCGACCGGCCGGGCGACGGCCTCCGCCCTGGCCCTGAACCGGCCGGTGATCGTGGCCATCCGAATCGAGGAGGCGACCCGCGGCCGGCACCCCGGGTAGCCAGGGGTCCGCCCCGCCGGCCGGTCCCGCCGCTTCCGCACCCCGGCCCGTCAGAAAAAATCTCGAACCTTTCACTTCCCCTCGGCCGTCGGTTATCATGGCGGCAGACCTCGCGGTTTGCTATCATCGCACACCCGTCAGAGACTCCCCCATGCGCATCCGGTGCCCCGAGTGCGAAGCCGGACTCGTCGTGACCGCCGCGGACGACGGCCGGAAGATCGAATGCCCCAAGTGCGGGGAGGTCTTCCGGGCCCGCCTCGACGACGAGGACGACGACCGGCCCCGGAAGAAGACCCGCAAGCGGGACCGGGAGGAGGAGCCGGCCGGCAACAACAGCAAGGTGCTCGCCATCGGCGGGGGGGTGGCCGCGGCCGTCGTCGCCGTCGGGGCGGTCGTCTGGGTGGTGGCCGGGCGGTCCAAGCCGGAGAACCCGAAGCCGGCCGACAACCCGCCGCAGGTCGCCGCCGCCAAGCCCAACTCGGTCCGGCCGGTCGTGCCGAACCCCCAGACCCCGCCCCAGACCCCCCCGGCGCTCGGCCCGGCCAACGGCCAGGCCGGCCAGCCCCAAGGCGGCACCGGGCCCGCCCCGGTCAGCACCCAGACCCAGACCCAGCCGCAGACCCCGACCGTCCCGCCGGAGGTGGCCGAGCTGGGCGACCTGCTCACCCGGACCGTCTCGTCCCCCATCCCGACCCAGCGGCTCGGGACGTTGAAGAGGGCCGACGGGGAGGGCCTGAGCCTGGAGGTGCCGACGTTCTACAGCCTGGCCCAGGCCCGCCGGAAGAAGGACGTGGTGGTCCCGAAGGCGGCCAAGCTGACCCCGGACGAGGTGAAGGCGGCGACCGCGTACATCAAGGTCGAGCGGCCGGACGGGTCGGGGGGCACCGGGTCCGGGTTCTACGTCGGGTCGATACCCGGGCCGCCCGGCCAGCCGCCCCGCGGGCTGGTGGCGACCAACCACCACGTGATCGAGGCCGCCCTGGCCCGCCCGGCCCCCGGGAAGGACCGCCCGACCATCACCGTGGTGTTCAACAGCAACGTCCGGGGGAAGGAGGTCAGCCTCCCGGCCCGGGTGACGGCGATCGACCCGATCGCCGACCTGGCCATCCTGACGGTCCCCGGGGACAAGCTGCCGGCCAAGCCGATCGACCCGTACTCGGCGGTCAAGCCGGTCGAAGGGATGGACGTCCAGATCTGCGGGTTCCCGCTCGGGGCCGACCTGGCCGCCGGGGAGGCCAAGAACCCGAACATCACGGTCAACCCCGGGAGCGTGTCCGGGCTGCCGATGGACGAGAACGGGAAGCTCGACCGGGTCCAGATCACCGGCCTGATCATCCCGGGCAACAGCGGCGGCCCGGTCGTGGACAAGGCCGACCGCCGGCTGGTCGGGGTGACGGTCAGCACGATCCCGTCGGTCGGGATGCAGATCGGCTACGCGGTCCCGGTGAACGAGCTGATCGCCCTGGCCGAGGGGAAGCTGTTGGCCACCCTCCTGCTGCCGACCGGGCTGGACACGGGGTTCGCCCGGTTCAAGGTGGTGGTCCCGGTGATGGACCCGTGGGGGAAGGTCGACAAGGTGTACCTGCGGTACTGGACCGGGTCCGGGGACAAGCCGAAGGCCGAGAAGGACCCGCGGATGGGGCACAAGCCGATCAAGGGCGGGAAGGACATCACGATGCCGGTGTCGGCCGGCCCGTCGTCGCTCCAGCTGGCGATCGGCGACCTGGAAATCCCGGCCGACGCCGACGAGGTCGTCCTCCAGCTCGCGGCCGAGTCGAGCGACCGGGCCGACGGGCTCGACCGGCGGGTCGCCGCCTCCCCCCCGGTGACGTTCAAGCTGACCCCGGAGCTGGTCCCGGTCCCGTCCGACGCCCGCCCGTTCGCCGACCTGGCCGGCCCGCTGGCCGGCAACCCGGCCTCGCTGGCCGGGCAGACGGTGGTGGTCCGCGGGAAGATCGTCAAGCCGCCGACCAGCCGCGGCCCGGTCCAGGAGGTGGAGCTGTGCGACCTGGCCGGGAAGCGGCCGGCCGGGGTCCGGTTCGTGTGCGACCGGGAGACGGCCACCCAGTTCGACGAGGTCGAGGACGAGCACCAGGGGCACGACGTCCGGCTGACCTGTCTGGTCGGCGGGAAGGGGTCGGACGGTCGGACGGTCGTCCGGGTCGCCCGGGTCGACTTCCTGGACGACAACGACCGGCCGGTCAAGTCGATCCCCGGGGAGGCCAAGGACGACAAGCTGGCGGCCCTGAACCGGGACCCGGACAAGTTCGCCGGCCAGACCCTCGACCTGGTCGCCCGGGCGGCCCCGGTCCTCGACCGGAAGGGGGGCGGGTCGGCCGAAGACTTCGTGGTGGTGTTCGCCAACCAGCGGCGGCCGCGGAACCTCCAGTTCGTCACCACCCCCGGGCTGGCCAAGCGGCTGGCCGACGAGAAGTTCCGCCCGAACGGGCTGTACAAGGTCCGGCTCGGGGTCAAGGTGGACGCCCCCACCACCCCCGGCGGGCTGGCCAAGGTGACGGTCCGGCGGGTCGACATCCTCGACCCGAAGGACGAGACCAAGCCGCCGCTCAAGACGATCGAGTAAGGGCCCGGCAGGGCAGCCACCGGCCCGCCGGCCGCACGCCGGCGGGCCCGGCCGTTTCCAGGTGCGGTGTCGCGGCCCGCCGTGGTACAATCCCGGCATGACCGCCGCACCCGCCGCCGACCTCCGCGGGCTGGCCGCCGCCGT
>JAIEQO010001042.1 GCA_019747655.1 Gemmataceae bacterium
CCGACGGCCAGCGGGGGTCCGCCCGGCGGGCGGCCGCCGCCCGGCTCCACCGGCGGTGGTACGCCCGGCACCTGCCGGCCCTGGCCGCCGGGTCCGACCTGTGCCACTGGCACTGCGCCGACCCGGAGTGGCTCGGCGGGCTGCGGCACGTCCCGCCCGGGGTGCCGGTGGTGCTGTCGTTCTGGGGGTCCGACCTGTACCGCCAGGAGGGGGTGCGGACCTACGCCCTCCAGGCCCGGGCGTGCGGCCGGGCGGACCGGCTGACGGTCGGGTCGGTGGAGATGCGGGAGGTGCTCCTGGCCAAGTTCGGCCGGCACCTGGCCCCGAAGGTCCGGCTGGCCCACTACGGGGCGGCCAACCTGGACGCGGCCGCCGCCGGCCGCCGCCACCGGGACGACTTCCTGGCCCGCCACGGGCTGCCGGCCGACCGGGTCCGGGTGGTGGTCGGCAACAGCGGCGGGCCGGGGAACCGGCACCCGGAGGTGCTGGCCCGGCTGGCCGCCCTCCCGCCGGACCTGCTGGCCCGGGTGACGGTGCTCCTGCCGATGTCCTACGGCGGGGACGAGGCGTACCGGGCCGAGGTCCGGCGGGTGGCCGCCCGGATGCCGTTCGACGCCCGGGTGCTGGACGCCTTCCTGCCCGACCCGGAGGTCGGGGCGCTGCGGGCGGCGACCGACGTGCTGGTCCACGTGCCGGTGTCGGACCAGTTCAGCGCGGCCATGTGCGAGGCGGTGGCCGCCGGGGCGGTCCTGGTGGCCGGGGCGTGGCTGCCGTACAGCCGGCTCCGGCTGGCCGGGGTCCCGTACCGGGAGGTCGGGGAGCTGGACGACCTGTCCGGGGCGGTGGCGGCGGTCCTGGCGGACTGGCCGGCGGCCAAGCGGGCGGCCGAGGCGGCCGGGCCCCGGGTCCGGCCGCTGGCCGCCTGGGGCGAGGTGGTCCGGGGGTGGGACGCGGTGTACCGGGAATTGCTCCCGGCCCGGGGGGAGGGCGGCGATGCAGGCGGTGATCCTGGCCGGCGGGTTGGGGACGCGGCTGCGGCCGTTCACCGAGGTGATCCCCAAGCCGCTGCTCCCGCTCGGGGATAAGGCCATCCTCGAAATCCAGATCACCACCCTCCGCCGGTTCGGCGTCGGGGAGGTGTTCGTCGCCACCAACTACATGTCCGACCTGGTCGAGGCGTACCTCGGGGACGGGTCGAAGTACGGGGTCCGGGTCCACATCAGCCGGGAGGACAAGCCGCTCGGGACGTGCGGGCCGCTGTCCCTGCTGCGGGACCGGCTGACCGGCCCGTTCCTGGTGATGAACGGGGACATCCTGACCAAGCTCGACTTCGCCGCCTTCCGGGACTTCGCCGCCGCCCAGGACGGCGACCTGGTGATCGGGACGAAGGTGATCAGCACCCCGTTCCGGTTCGGCAGCGTGACGGTCGACGACCGGCACCGGGTCATGGGGGTGGAGGAGAAGCCGGACCTGAAGATGGAAATCCTGGCCGGCATCTACTGCATGAAGCCGGGCATCCTGCGGTTCATCCCGGACGGCAAGTACTTCGGGATGGACACCCTGATCAAGACGATGCTGGCCGACGGCGCCCCGATCTACCGGTACGCGATCGCCGACTACTGGCTCGACATCGGGATGGTCGAGGACTACAGCAAGGCCCGGCAGGAGTACCAGGAGAACTTCGCCGACCCGCCCGCCCGGGCGTGACGGCCGGCCCCTTGCGACGGAGGCGATCGGATGACCGCGACCGCACTGGCCGGCCCCCCGCCGGCGGCCCCCGCCGCCCCGGCCGGGGCCATCCCGCTGGCCGTCCCGACCCTCCGCGGGAACGAGGAGCGGTACCTGCGGGAGTGCATCCAGACCGGGTGGGTGTCGTACCTCGGGCCGTTCGTCGACCGGTTCGAGCGGATGCTGGCCGCCCGGGCCGGGGCCGGGCAGGTGATCTCGACCAACAGCGGCACGTCCGCCCTCCACCTCGGGCTGGTGGCCGCCGGGGTCGGGCCGGGGGACGAGGTGGTGATGCCGGCGGTCACGTTCGTCGCCCCGGCCAACGCCGTCCGGTACTGCGGGGCCTGGCCGGTGTTCCTGGACCTCCGCCGGGACGACTGGCAGCTCGACCTGGACAAGGTCGAGGACTTCCTGGCCCGGGGGTGCGACGCCCGGGCCGGCGGGTTGGTCAACCGGGCCACCGGCCGGCGGGTCGCCGCCCTCCTGCCGGTCCACCTGCTCGGCGGGTACTGCGACGTCGACCGGCTGGCCGAACTGGCGACCCGGTTCGACCTGCCGGTGGTCGAGGACGCCGCCCAGGCCCTCGGCGGGACGTACAAGGGGCGGGAGCTGGGGGCCCCGGCCCCCGGGGTCGACCCGGCCCGGCGGTGGGTGGCGACCAGCTTCAACGGGAACAAGATCATGACCACCGGCGGGGGCGGGGCGCTGTACAGCGACGACCCGGCCGCCGCCGCCCGGGCCCGCCACCTGTCCACCACCGCCAAGACCGACAAGGTCCGGTTCCACCACGACGCGGTCGGGTACAACTACCGCTTGACCAACTGCGCGGCGGCCGTCGGGGTGGCCCAGCTCGAGCAGCTCGACGGCTTCCTGGCGGCCAAGCGGGCCCACGCCGCCCGGTACGCGGACCTCCTCGGCGGCGAGCCCCGGCTGACCCTGCACCCGGAGCCCGAACACACCCGGTCGGCGTTCTGGCTGTACACCGTGCTCTTCGACGGCCCGGCCGACGAGCCGATCCGCCGGCTCAACGCCCGGGGCGTCCAGGCCCGGCCGGTGTGGGACCCGATCCCCACCCTGCCGGCGTTCCGGGACGGCTGCCACAGCTACCGGTGCGAGTTCGCCGGGGAGCTGGCCCGGCGGGGGGTCAGCCTGCCGTCCAGCGTGACCCTGACCGACGACGAGCTGGACCGGGTGGCGGCCGCCGTCCGCGGCTGCCTGTGACCGCCGACACCGCGGGGGACGAGATGGAGTTGCACGGCCGGAAGATTCTGGTGACCGGGGCCGACGGGTTCATCGGGTCGCACCTGACCGAGGAGCTGGTCCGCCGCGGGCACGACGTCCGGGCGTTCGTCCTGTACAACTCGTTCAACTCGTGGGGGTGGCTGGACGACTCGCCGGCCGAGGTCCGCGGCAAGCTGGACGTGTTCGCCGGGGACGTGCGGGACCCGCACTGCGTCCGGGAGGCGATGGCCGGGTGCGACGTGGTGTTCCACCTGGCGGCCCTGATCGCCATCCCGTACTCGTACCGGGCCCCCCAGCACGTCGCCGACGTGAACGTGACCGGGACCCTGAACGTCCTCCAGGCGGCCCGCCAGCTCGGGGTCGGGCGGGTCGTCCACACCTCGACCAGCGAGGTCTACGGGACCGCCCGGTTCGTCCCGATCACCGAGGAGCACCCGCTCCAGCCGCAGTCCCCGTACGCCGCCACCAAGGTGGCGGCCGACGCCCTGGCCCTGTCGTTCCACAAGTCGTTCGGCACCCCGGTGACGGTCTGCCGGCCGTTCAACACCTACGGCCCGCGGCAGTCGGCCCGGGCGGTCATCCCGTCGGTGGTCATCCAGGTGGCCAGCGGCAAGCGGGCGATCAAGCTCGGGGCCACCCACCCGACCCGGGACTTCAACTACGTGGCCGACACCGTCCGCGGGTTCCTGGCGGTGGCCGCCGCCGACCGGGCGGTCGGGGAGGTGGTGAACGTCGGGAGCAACTTCGAGGTGTCGGTCGGGGAGACGGTCGGGCTGATCGCCGAGCTGATGGGGGTGCCGGTCGAGGTCCGGACGGAGGAGGCCCGGCTGCGGCCGGCGGCCAGCGAGGTCGAGCGGCTGTGGGCGTCGAACGCCCGGGCCCGGGAGCTGGCCGGGTGGGCCCCGGAGTACGCCGGCCGGGACGGGTTCCGCCGCGGGCTGGCCGAGACGGTCGCCTGGTTCACCCGGCCGGAGAACCTGGCGCGGTACAAGGCCGACGTCTACAACATCTGACCCCGGTTCCGGCCGGTCGGCCGGCGGGCACCGTTGCGGCGGGCGGTCGGGCGGGTTACAACCTCCCTACCACCCCCTCCCCACGGCCGGCCCATGAACCGCCACATCATCGCCGTCCTCGGACTGGTTCTCACGGCCCCCACCGCCGCGGCCGGCCCCGAGCCCTGGGCCGACCCGAAGTTGCCCGTCAAGGACGGCCTCGAACTTTGGCTCGATGCCGCCAAGGCGAAGGCCCCGGCCCCCGGCGGCAAGGTGGCCGAGTGGCCGGACGGGTCGGGCAAGGGCCGCCACCTGCGGCAGCCGACGGAGGACGCCAGGCCCACGCTGCTGAAGGTCGGCGACGCCGGGCTCGTCCGCTTCGATGGGGTGGACGACCACCTCCGGGCCACCGGCCTGAAGGCCGAGGTGCGGGACTTCACCCTGTTCCTGGTCCTGGCCCCTCGGGCCAACGGCGGCGACTGGCGGGGGTTCATCGGCACCAACGCCCCCGGCGGCCGGGACTACGAGACCGGGCTGACGGTCGGGTTCGGGCCGGCCGGGACGCCCCGGCTGGCCGACCTGAGCGTCGAGGGCCGGGGCTTCGGCGGCTACCAGAACCTGCTCAAGACGCCCGGGCCGTTCGGCAAGTTGCACACGGTCGAGGTCCGCGGCGGGGCGAAGGCCGTCCGGGCGTTCGTGGACGGCCAGCCGTCCGGCCAGCGGCCGCGGCGGGCCGGGCCGGTCGGCCTGGACGAGATCACGGTCGGGTCGCGGTTCTTCACCAACGGCCCCGGCGACCAGGAGGCCCGCGGCCACGTCCGGGCGGACTTCGCGGAGGTGCTGCTCTACGGCCGGGAGCTGTCCGACGCCGAGGCCGGGCAGGTCCGCGACTACCTGACCGCGAAGTACGCCAAGCTGAAGGACGAGCTGCCGCCGGACGGCGACGGCCGGGCCGAGCCGTTGGTCGCCGTGACCGACCCGCCGCCGGTGCAGGTGTTCGCCCCGGGGTTCGAGGCCCGGCGGATTCCCGTCGACCTCTCCAACGTGAACAACGTCAAGTACCGGCCGGACGGGACGCTGGTGGCCCTGTGCTACAACGGCGACGTCTGGCTGCTGACCGACACCGACGGCGACGGGGTCGAGGACAGGGCCAGCTTGTTCTGGGAGGCGAAGGGCCGGCTCCGGGCGCCGATCGGCATGGACCTGACGCCGACGAAATACAAGCACGGCGACGGCGTGTTCGTGGCGTCGAAGGGGAAAATCTCGCTCATCGTGGACAAGGACGGCGACGGCAAGGCGGACGAAGAGATCGTCGTCGCCACCGGCTGGGAGGAGATCAAGAACAACGTGGACGCCCTGGCGGTCGCGTTCGACAAGCGGGACGGCAGCGTCCTCTACGGGCGGCTGACGGCGGACTACACGAATCCTTACCTCCTCGACAAAGACGGGAAGGCGGGGTACTCACTGACCGCCGAGCCGAGCACCATCACCCGGGTGGCCCCGGACTTCAAGAGCCGCGAGATCGTGGCCACGGGCATCCGGGTGCCGGTCGCCCTGGCCTTCAACCGGCACGGCGACCTGTTCTGCACCGACCAGGAGGGGGCCACCTGGCTGCCCAACGGCAACCCGCTGGACGAACTGTTGCACATCCAGAAGGGCCGGCACTACGGCTTCCCGCCGCGGCACCCCAAGCACCTGCCGAACGTCGTCGACGAGCCGAGCACGTTCGACTACGGCCCGCAGCACCAGTCGGCGTGCGGGCTGAACTTCAACGACGGGGCCAAGCCGTTCGGGCCGCCCGCCTGGGCCGGCGACGCCTTCGTCACCGGCTACTCGCGGGGGAAGCTCTACCGGACGAAGCTGGTGAAGACCCCGGCCGGGTACGTCGGCCGGACGCAGCTCTTCGCGTCGCTGCCGATGTTGACCGTGGACGCCTGCCCGTCGCCGGATGGGCAGATGGTCGTCGCGTGCCACGGCGGCGGCCCGGACTGGGGCAGCGGCCCGACCGGGAAGGGGGCGCTGTTCAAGGTCCGGTACACGGACAAGGACCACCCGCAGCCGGTGCTGGCGTGGCCGGCCGGCCCGCGGGAGGTGCGTGTCGAGTTCGACCGGCCGGTCGACCCGGCGCTGCTCCGCGACGTACTGAAGGGCACCAAACTGACGGCCGGGAAGTACGCCCGGGCCGGCGACCGGTTCGAGGCCCTCTGGCCGGGATACGCGATCGTGCAGATGGAGAAGGCGACGCCGAGGTACGACGTGCCGGTCCGGTCCGCGCAGCTCACGCCCGACCGGCGGACGCTGGTGCTGGCCACCGACCCACTCGGGGCCGCGGTCCACTTCGCCCTGACCCTCCCCGGGATGGGCCGGCCGGCGAAGGCCGCCGGCCCGAAGGGGATGCTGCCGCAGTACCCGGCCATCGACCTCGACTTCGACCTGTCGGGCTGTGAGGCGACGTGGACGCCGAAGGACGGCCCGGTCTGGACCGGCTGGCTGCCCCACCCGGATTTGCAAGTGGCCCGCGAGCTGACCGCCGGCAGCGCCTCGCACGACCGGCTTTGGGCGGCCATGAAGGAGCCAGGGCAGTTAGTCCTGAAGGCACAGTTGAATTTGACGGACATGCTCCGCCCGGCCGTCCAACCCGGCTCGAAGATCGATTACGAGTGGCCGGCCGAGAAGGTGACTATCGGATTCGCCGGGGCCGGGGCGGCGAGCGCCACCGTCGACGGGATCGACGGGTTGTCCCAGTTCCCCGGCCGCCCGGTACCTGGCCAGATCGAGGTCAAGCCGGAGCGGGGAAAGCCGATCCCGGCCGAGTTCCGATTCGCTTCGTCATTCGAGTGGACATCGGAACACTTCGGGGTCTGGTACGCGACCGCCGAGGATAATCGGTCCCGGCCGCTGCAACTGCACCGCGTTTTGCTGCCGTGGGCCGACACGAAGGCTGCCGCCGGGCAGGCGGTCGCGGCGACGAAGCCGCCGGAGTTGGACGGCGGCAGTTGGGCCCGCGGCCGGAAGGTGTTCTTCGCCGAGCCGGCCAACTGCTCGAAGTGCCATTCGGTCCACGGCCAGGGCGGGGGCATCGGCCCCGACCTGTCGAACCTCGTCCACCGCGACTACGCCTCGGTGATGCGCGACATCACCCAGCCGAGCTTCGCCATCAACCCGGACCACGTCACCCAGACGGTGAACCTCAAGGACGGCCGGACGCTGTCCGGCGTCGTCCGCACGACGCCCGGCGGCAAGCTCACGATCGGCGACGTGAAGGGCACCGTCACCGAGATCGACCGGGCCGACGTGGAGGAGCTGAAATCGTCGGCCGTCTCGACCATGCCGGACGACCTGGTCAAGCAACTCGGCCCGGAGCGGACGCGCGACCTCTTGACGTTCCTGCTCACCCCGCCGCCGTCGATGCCGCGGGATACGCCCGGCACCCGGCCGAAGCCGCGGACCGTCGCCGAGGTGAACGCCGTCCTGGCCGGGGCCCCGAACCCGCCGGAGAAAACCCGGCCGGTCCGCGTGGTGCTGGTGGCCGGGCCGAAGGACCACGGCCCCGGCGAGCACGACTACCCGGCCTGGCAGGCGGCCTGGAAGGAGCTGCTGGCCGCGGCGGACAGCACCGAGGTCGCCGCCGTCTGGGAGTGGCCGGCGAAGGACGAGTGGGCGAAGGCCGACGTGATGGTCTTCTTCCAGCGGGGCGACTGGGACGCCCGGCGGGCCGCCGACGTGGACGCCTTCCTCGAACGCGGCGGCGGGCTGGTGTACGTCCACTGGGCGGTGGAGGCCGGGAAGGAAGCCCCGGGCTTCGGCAAGCGGATCGGGCTGGCCTCGAACAGCGGGACGACGAAGTACCGCCACGGGCCGGTCGAGCTGGCGTTCGACAAGGGGCCCGCGCACCCCGTCGCCCGGAACCTGGACAAGCTGTCGCTGGTCGACGAGACGTACTGGGACTTGGTCGGCGACCTGCCGGCCGGGCGGGTGATCGCCTCGGGCGTGGAGGAGGGCAAGCCCCGGCCGCAGTTCTGGTCGCTGGAGTCCGGCAAGGGCCGGGTGTTCGTGTCGATCCCCGGGCACTACTCGTGGACGTTCGACGACCCGGTGTTCCGGGCCGTCCTCCTCCGCGGCGTCGCCTGGAGCGCCCGCGAGCCGGTGGACCGGTTCAACGACCTCGTCTGGCCCGGGGCGGACGTGGCGAAGTGACGCTCAGCGGGTCGCCAGGAACGGAGCTTGTAGGGCCGGCTGTGCCGGCCGGCCGGCACAGCCGGCCCTACAACTTGGCGGCCGCCGCCAGGAACGGGGCCCGTAGGCGGTCCGGCAGGGGCGGGCTGCCGCCAGGCTGCGAGCAGACGAATGCGGCGATCTCGGCGGCCCGGCCGTGGACCACGTCCATCGGCCACCCGGCGATGAGCCCGAGCGAGAGGGCCGCGGTGAACGAGTCGCCGGCCCCGACGGTGTCGGCCACCGCCGTCGGGACGCCGGGGTGGTCGGACCACTCGCCGCCGGCGTGGAGCAGGCTGCCGCGGTCACCCCGGGTGTACGCCACCGCCCGCAGCCCCCACCGCCGTGCCAGTTCCGCCACCCGGCCCCGCTCGTCGCCGGGCAGGCCGAACATCCCGGCCAGCAGGTCGAGTTCCGGCTCGTTCACCTTCAGCACGTTGGCCAGGGCCAGCGACGCCTCGATCACCTCCGGCGAGTGGTAGTGCTGCCGGAGGTTGATGTCGAACAACTTCAGGGCGTCGGCCGGGGCCGAGCGGACCAACTCGCGGATCGTCGCTCGGGACGGCTCGGCCCGCTGGGCGAGGGAGCCGAAGCACACCACGTCGGCGGCCGCCGCCGCCCGCCGGCCGGGCTCCTCGCCGGCCAGTCGGTCCCAGGCCACCCCCTCGTGGATGACGTACCGCGGCTGGCCGTCGGCCCCGACCTCGATGGCCACCGTCCCCGTCGGGGCGGCCGGGTCCTCCTCCACCGCGTCCGTGCGGACGCCGAGCTGGCCGAGCCGGGCGACGAGGTCGCGGCCGTCCGCGTCCCGCCCGACCCGGGACACGACCCGGGCCTCGGCCCCCAGCGCCCCCGCGTGGTAGGCGAAGTTGGCCGGGGCCCCGCCCGACTGCCGGCCGGCCGGCAGCAGGTCCCACAGCACCTCGCCGATGCCGACCGCCCGGACCGTCACGACACGCCCCCGGTCAGCCGCCGCTCCAGCTCTTCGAGCGGCACGCCCTTCGTTTCTGGGACCATCAGCAGCACCCAGACCAGTTGCAGCACCATCATCCCGCAGAAGAACAGAAAAACGGACCCGGGTGCGAAGGCCGTCACCATGCTCGGGAAGAACGTGGTCAGGAGGGCCGCGAAGACCCAATGGGTGCAGCTCCCCAGCGACTGCCCCTCGGCCCGGTGGCGGTTCGGGAAGACCTCCGAGATCAGCACCCAGATGACCGTCCCCTGGCCGACCGCGTGGGCCGCGATGAACGCGAAGATGCAGGCCGGGACGATGCTGTAGTGCTCGGTCGAGAACGCCCACGCCGTCAGCCCGAGCGAGGCGATGTAGCCGAGCGAGCCGACGATGAGGAGCGTCCGCCGGCCGAGGCGGTCGATCAGCCACAGGCCGACGAAGGTGAAGACCAGGTTCGTCACCCCGATCCCGACCGACTGGAGGAGGGCGGCCTTCGCCTCCAGCCCGGTCAGCTCGAAAATCCGCGGGGCGAAGTAGAGGACGGCGTTGATCCCGGAGAGCTGGTTGAAGAACGCCACCAGGAGGGCCAGCAGGATCGGCGTCCGCAGCCGCCGGCTCCAGAACGGCCCGGCGTCGGCCCGCTCGCGGGACGCCGCCGTGATGGCGTCGGCCTCGGCCCCGATCTCCTCGGCCGACGCCTCCGGCCGGATCAGCCGCAGCACCCGCACCCCGGCCTCGCGGTCGCCCTTGCGGGTCAGCAGCCAGCGGGGGCTCTCGGGGACGAGCAGGCACAACAGCGTGTAGACCACCGACGGGACGGCCGCCACCCCGAGCATCCACCGCCAGGCGTCCGGGCCGACCCCGCCGAGCAGGTAGTTCGACCCGAACGCGACGATGATCCCGAAGACGATGTTGAACTGGAACAGCCCGGCCAGCCGGCCCCGGTACGCCGGCGGGGCGATCTCCGAGATGTACAGCGGGGCGGCCACGGTCGACACGCCGATCCCCAGGCCGCCGATAAACCGGGCGGCGATCAAGGACCACACGTCCCACGCAACCGCACACCCGACGGCCGAGACGATGTACAGGAGGCCGATCCCGATCAGGGTGGGCTTCCGCCCGAACCGGTCGGTCGGCCAGCCCCCGAGGAGCGACCCCACCACGGTGCCGTACAGGGCCGAGGCGATGGCCAGCCCGTGCAACTGATCGCTCAGTCCCCAGAGCGACTGGATCGTCTGCTCGGCCCCGGAGATGACGACGGTGTCGAACCCGAACAGGAACCCGGCCAGGGCCGAGGTGACCGACCAGAGGACGATGCGACCCTTCATGCCGGGCGTCCCGTGCGGGCGGGGGGATGACCGCAGCGTACCGGCCGCCCCGGGCCGGGGCAACCGGGAACCCGGCGTCAGTCACTTCAGCCCGGCCAGGAAGTCCTGGTAGTCCGGCCGGCCGCGGAGGGGGACGAGGTCGGTGTCGGCGGCGAACTGCTTGACCGGCTTGAACCCCCGGGCGGCGGCCGTCCGCAGGTGGGCCACGGCCCGCTTGGCGTAGTCGTCGGCCAGGGCCGCCCGCTTGTCCTCCGGGACGGCCGGGTCCTTGGCCGCCAGGCCGGCGCACCGGGCCAGGTAGCAGCCGGCGTTGAAGGCGTTGTCCGGCCCGTCGATGTCGGTGATCGCGGCCAGCTCGTCGGCCAGGGGGGCGGCGGCCGCGTGGTCCCCGAGGCCGACCAGGGCCCGGGGCAGGTAGGTGGCCAGCACCTGCTCGACGGCCCGCCCGAGCGGGTCGCGGGTCATCAGCCCGGGGGCCCCGGCCCGGAGCCGCTCGGCCCGCTCCAGGTAGCCCCTGGCCTTGGCGTGGTCGTTCCGCAGGTCGGCCATCCGGCCCAGTTGGGCCAGGACGTTGACCAGCCCGACCAGGTGGGCCGGCGACCCGGGGGCGTCGGCGTGCAGCTTCTCCCACACCGGCAGGGCCTCGGCCAGGGCCGCCTCCCCGGCCGGGTTCGGGCCGCCGTCGAGCAGGGCCAGCCCGAGGTTCGTCCGGGCCTGGCCCAGCAGCAGCCGGTACTCGACCCGCCCGGGGAAGTCGTCGGCCAGCCGGAGGGCCGCGGCCGCGGCCTCCCGGAACGCCACCGCCGCCGGGGCCGGGCGGTCGAGCTGGAAGTACAGGACGGCCAGGTTGGACTGCGTCTTGGCCTGCTCGTGCCGGTAGTCCGGGACGGCCGGGTAGTCGGCCGCCAGGGCGGCCTGGACGGCCGCCGCCTCCCGCAGGAACGGCTCGGCCCGGGCCCACTCCCCCCGGTCGCTGTGGACCGCCGCCCGGCTCTGGAGGACGTTCCCGAGGTCGGCCTGGTCCCGCGGGTCGCGGCGGTCGGCCGCGGCCGACCGGAGCAGGGCCGCCGCCTCGTCGATCGCCCGGACCGCGTCGGCCGGCCGGTTGGTCCGGCGGAGGACGGCGAACAGGTTCTGGAGGGCCCGGGCCCGCTCGGCCCGGTAGAGCGGGTTCCCCGGGTCGGCCGCGACCAACTCCCCGAGGCGGTCGGCGGCCGCCCGGTCGGCGGCCTCGGCGGCCTCGAACTCGCCGGCCAGGAAGTGGTTGTACCCGGCGTTGTTCCGGGCCAGGGCGGCCTGGAACGGGTACGACCGGTCGGCCGGGAACTCGGCGGCCAGCCGGTCGAAGGCGTCGGCCGCCCGGGCGAACTCGGCCCGGGCCTCGGCCGTCCGGCCGGTCGACGACAGCAGCGCCCCGAGCGTCCGCCGGGCCTGGGCCGCGAACGCCCGGGCCCCCGGCCGG
>JAIEQO010001079.1 GCA_019747655.1 Gemmataceae bacterium
GTCACGATCGTGTTGTTGAACGTGCTCTGCACGTGGGCGATGCCGCGGCTGACGTTGCGGCGGGCCTTCTTCTTCTTGCCTTTGGCCATCGGGAGTGTGGGTGGCTAGTGTGAGTGTGAGTGAAAACCCCGGAACGAGCGAGGGCTAATGGGCGTTCCGGGAGGACCCCGTTCGGCGGTCTTCCCACTCACACTCGCACTAGCCACCCACACTTTTCCGCTACCGCATGTCCTTGACGCCCTTCTTCCCGGCGACCGTCTTGCGGGGGCCCTTGCGGGTGCGGGCGTTGGTCTTGGTCCGTTGGCCGCGGGCCGGCAGGTTCTTGCGGTGCCGCTCCCCGCGGTAGCTCTTGATCTCCTTGAGCCGCTGGATGTTCCCGCCCTCGGTCCGCCGCAGCGGGCCCTCGACCAGGTAGTCCCGGTCCAGCAGGGCCGCGATCCGGGCGACCTCGTCGTCGTTCAGCTCCTTGGCCCGCCGCTGCGGGTCGATGTGGAGCTTCTCGCACACCTCCAGGGAGGTGGTCGGCCCGAGCCCGCGGATGTACCGCAGGCTGATGTGGGTCGGCTTGTCCGGCGGGATGTCGACGCCTTGAATCCGGGGCATGTGTCTTCGCCTGTTCGCCCGGCACGCGGGGCGTGCCTTACTCCGGGGTTCCTAGCCCTGCCGCTGCTTGTGCCGGGGGTCCTCGCAGATCACGCGGACGACGCCCTTCCGCTTGATCAGCTTGCACTTCTCGCACATCCGGCGGACGCTCGCTCGCACCTTCATGGGCCACCTGTGCCGGGAACGGCCGGCCGACCGGGTAAACTTTCATCTTAACCGGGGCCGGAAAAACGACAAGGCCGGCACGGGCGGATTGGCCGGTCCCGGCGAACCGCGACCGTGAGGGAGCGGGTGGAGACCGACACCTGCTCCCTCACGGTCGCGGTTCGCCGGGAACCGCGGCTGGCACCGGCGGGGGTTCCTCGTCGGCGGTGATGACCAGCACCCCGTCGGCCGTCAGCGCCAGGGTGTGCTCGACGTGGACGCTCGGCATCCGGTCCCGGGTCACCACCGTCCAGGCGTCCCCCAGGGTGTCCACGTCCCCCTTCCGCATGTTCACCATCGGCTCGACCGCCAGGGTGATCCCGGGCTCCAGCTTGAAGTCGGCCTTGCGGGTCTCCTTGTCGACGTAGTTGGGGACCTGCGGGTTCTCGTGCATCACCCGCCCGATCCCGTGCCCGACGTAGGCCGTCACCACGCTGAACCCCGACCGCTCGACGTGCCGCTGCATCTCGCTGGCGACCTGGCTCCACCACTTCCGCTTGGGCATCAGGTCGATGGCGATCTTCAAGGTCTCCTCGGCCACCTTGATGAGCCGCCGCTTCTCCGGCGACACCTCCCCGATCGGCAGGGTGACGGCCCGGTCGGCGCACCAGCCGTTGAGCTTGCAGGCGGTGTCGATCTTGAGCAGGTCGCCCTCCTTGAGCACCCGCGGGCCGGGGATGCCGTGGACCACCTGCTCGTTGAGGCTCATGCAGGTGACGGCCGGGAACGGGACCTTCCCGGGGTAGCCTTTGAAGAGCGGCTGGGCGTTGTGCCGGGCGTAGAACGCCTCGACGGCCTGGTCGATGTCGACGGTCCGGGCCCCGGGCCTGGCCATCTCCCGGCAGATGGCGTGGGCCCGGGCGACCAGCTTCCCGGCCTCCCGCATCAGGGCCAGCTCGCGGGCCGACTTCAGCTCGGGCGGCTTCAGGTTCGAGGCGCGGAGCATGGGAGCCGGGACCTGCCCGCCCCGAAGGGGCGTCCGGGAATAGCCCGGGGTGAAACCCCGGGACTCGGGACCATTGTATCTGTAGCCCCGAAGGGGCGACCCGGACGCGGTGGTCGGGTCGCCCCTTCGGGGCTACCGGGTTGTCGAACCGTCCGGACCCGGGGCTGACGCCCCGGGCTATTCCCGGACGCCCCTTCGGGGCGGCACTAACCCGGGCGTGTCCTCCCGGCGGGACTCGAACCCGCGACCACCAAGTTATAAGCTTGGCCCTCTACCGGCTGAGGTACGGGAGGCGACAGAACCGCGGCGTATGCCGTCGGGTATCATCGCGTCCTCCCGTTTGGTCGGTCCGACCCACCACGTCACAAGCCCCGGTCGACGGCCGGGCGGTCGGGGTCGGCCCGCCGGGCGTAGATCGCCAGCGGGGCCCCAACGAGCACGCAGAGTCCGTGGGTGGCGAGGAAGGCGACCGTGTGGACCTCCGCAAGCCGCCACCGCCGTTCCGTCACCTCGGTGTACCGCCCGTGGTCGCCCACGTAAAACCGCCCGCCCTCTCGCTTGCCGTTCCAGGGGTCGCCGCCGATGGCGTAGGTATGGACGAAGAACGCGGCGAAGTTCGCCAGGGCGACGACACCCAGCACGAGACCAACCCGGCGGGCCAGCCGCACGGACATTGCCCGCCCCCTACGCCGCCGACTTGCCGATGGCCTTGACGATGTTGGCGTAGATCGCCTCGACCCCGCCGGTCGCCGGGACCTCCCGCAACAGGCCCCGCCGGCGGTAGTGCTCGATCAGGGCGTCGGTGTTCTTGTGGAACTCGGCCAGCCGCCGGCGGACCGTCTCCTCCCGGTCGTCGTCCCGGAGCATCAGCGGTGACCCGCACCGGTCGCACTTCCCCTCGACCTTCGGCGGCTTGGCGTAGACGTTGTAACACACCCCGCACGCCTCGATGTTCGAGCAGCACCGCCGGCCGCTGATCCGCCGGACCACCTCGTCGTCGGCGATCGTCAGGTTGATCACCGCGTCCAGCGACAGCAACTCCTGGTTCAGGAGCGCGTCGAAGGCGACCGCCTGGGCGTAGGTCCGGGGGTACCCGTCCATCACGAACCGCTCCGGGCGGTTCGGCCCGCGGAAGAGTTCCGCGACGAGGTCGTTGACCACCGTGTCCGGGACCAACAGCCCCTGCTTGAGCAGCGGCTCGACCTCCCGGCCGAGCGGGGTCCGGTCCTTGATGGCCCGCCGGAGGATGTCCCCGGTCCCGACCTCGACCACCCCGAGCCGGTCGACCAAGAGCTCGCCCTGCGTCCCCTTCCCGCACCCCGGCGGGCCGACCAGCACCAGTCGCATGAACCGCCCGCCTACATCCGGGGGACCCGCGCACGGGGGGGCATACACGAACCCTTCACGAAGGATTGTACAGGGCCGGTCGGCGGGAAAGGACCCCTCCCCCCGGCCCCGGAAGAAACCCCCACCCCCCAACCCCCTCCCCCGCGGGGAGAGGGGGAACCAGGACCGAGGTGGCCGGTCTTATCCCCCCTCTCCCCGCGGGGGAGGGGGTTAGGGGGTGGGGTCTGCGTTCAATCCTCGGTCAGCCCGGGGTAGTTCCGCATGACCAGGTGGCTGTTGATCTTCTGGACCAGGTCGAGGGCGACGCTGATGACGATCAACAGGCCCGTCCCGCCGTAGAAGCTGGCCACCCGGGGGTCGATCTCCAGCTCCGACGAGATCACGTTCGGGATGATGGCGATGACCGCCAGGAAGGCCGCCCCGACGAACGTGATCCGCATCAGCACCCGCTCCAGGTAGTCGGCCGTCCGCTTGCCCGGCCGGTACCCGGGGATGAAGCTGCCGTAGTCCTTCAGGTTGTCGGCGATCTCCTTCGGGTTGAACGTGATCGCCACCCAGAAGTAGCAGAAGACGTAGATCAGGACCACGTACAGGATGTTGTACACCCACCCGCGGTGGTTCTGGAACGTCTGGGCCAGGGTGGCCGCCCACCCGGCGTCGGTCACGCTGGCCAGCGAGCTGAACACGAACCACGGCAGGATGAGCAGCGTGCTGGCGAAGATGACCGGCATGACCCCGGCCGCGTTCACCTTCATCGGCAAAAACTGGCGGGTCCCGCCGTACACCCGCCGGCCCCGGACGTGCTTCGCGGACTGGGTCGGGATGCGGCGCTGGGCCTTGGTCATGGCGATCACCCCGACCACCACGGCCACGAACAGGAAGAGCAGGACCAACAGCTTCTCCAGGCTCACGTCCCCGGCCGGCGCCCCGAGGGTGAAGAGCGTCTCCTTCAGCCGGCCGGTGGTCGAGTCGAACAGGAGCAGCCCGGTCGCCTCCGGCAGCCGGGCGACGATCCCGGCCATGATGATGAGCGAGATGCCGTTGCCGATCCCGTACTCGTCGATCTGCTCCCCGAGCCACATCAGGAAGACCGTCCCGGCGGTCATGGTCAGGACCGCGGCGAACCCGAACCAGTACAGGTTCCACCCCTCGGCGTACCCCGGGGCGGCCGTCCCGAACCCCCCGGCCCCCTCGGCCTGCTCCGGCCGCATCAACTGGTTGACCACCATCAGCCCCTGGATCATGCAGATCGGGACGGTCAGGTAGCGGGTGTACTCGTTCAGCTTCTTCCGCCCGGCCTCGCCCTCCTTCCGGAGCCGCTCCAGGCTCGGCACCACCCCGCTGGAGAGCAGCTGGATGATGATCGAGGCCGAGATGTACGGCATGATCCCCATCGAGAAGATGCACGCCTGGCTGAGGTTCCCACCGGAGAACAGGGAGACGAACCCGAGGACCTGGCCGAGGGCCCCCTGCTGGGCGTTGGCCAGCTTCTCCCCCAGCTTCACCTGGTCGACCATCGGGAGCGGGACGTAGTACCCGATCCGGTAGACGGCCAGGAAGATCAGGGTGATGAAGATCTTCTTCCGCAGCTCCGGAATCTTGAAGATGGTGATGAGCTGCCGCATGCCAACCCCCTCCGGGGGCTTGGAAGGAAAAAGGAGGAAGGCAAAAGGGATAAGGACGGGGGGCGGCCGGCGTCTCGCCGCGGGCGGGGCGAGTCCGCGGCCCCCGTGGTCCTTGTCCCTCTTGCCCTTTTACTTCGGGCCGGAGGCCCGGGCTACTTCTTGCTCCGCTCGGCCTCCGGCTTCGGCGGCCGGGGCGTCATCTTGTTCCGGACCGGCTTTTTGGGCGGCGGGACGAGTTCCGTCGACCCGCCGGCGGCCTCGATCTTGGCCTTGGCCGACTTGGTGAAGTGGTCGGCCACCACCGCCAGCTTGACCGTCAGCTCGCCGTCGCCGAGGACCCGGACGCCGTCGTAGGTGCCGACCACCAGCCGCTTGTCCTTCAGGGCGGCCATGTCCACCCGGGCCCCGGCGTCGAACACGCCGAGGGCGGAGACGTTGACCTCGGCCCAGTGCTTGCGGAAGGCGGCGTTGGTGAACCCCCGCTTGGGGAGCCGGCGGAACAGCGGGGTCTGGCCGCCCTCGAAGAGCAGCCCCGCCAGCCGGGCCCCGGCCGACGCGTACTGGCCCTTCATCCCGCGGCCGCCGGTCTTCCCGTGGCCGGACCCGATCCCCCGGCCGACCCGCTTCTTCGGCTTCCGCTTGTGGACGCCCTTGCTAACTTCGGTCAGGTCCATGTCAGGCCACCGGATGGAGGTCTTGTCGGTCGGGCTCGGGCGGGCGGGGGCGTGAGGCCCCGCCCCGGCACGGTCTGCTGCCTACAGCGCCACCCCGCGGAGCCGGGACACGTCCTCCCGGGTCCGCAGCTGCTGCAGCCCCTGGATGGTGGCCTTAACCAGGTTCATGGGGTTGGTGCTGCCGTGCACCTTGGTCAGGATGTTCGTCACCCCGGCGGCCTGGAGGACCTCCCGGACGCCCGGGCCGGCCTTCACCCCGGTCCCCGGCCCGGCCGGGACCAGGATCACCTTGCTGGCCCCGTACCGGCCGATGACCCGGTGGGGGATGGTCGACCCGCGGAGGGAGACCCGCTTCTGCCGGTTGCAGTTGGCCTCCCCCTCTTTGATCGCCTTCTCGACCGACGGCGGGACCTCGTTCGCCTTCCCGTACCCGAAGGCGACCCGCCCCTTCTTGTCGCCGACGACGACCAGGGCGTTGAAGCTGAACCGGCGGCCGCCCTTGACCACGCAGGCCGATCGCTTGATCTTGACGACGAAGTCGACCAGCGCGTTGTCGCGCGAGTCCCGGTCGTCCCGTCCGCCGCGGTCTCGGGCCATGAGTCGATCCCTTCGGGGGCGCTTGTACTCGTTCCGGGCGGGGCTGAGGCCCTGCCGGCGTCGGTTTACTTCTTGTCCTTCTTGCCGCCGGCGTCCCCGCCCTTCTTGGCGTCGCCCTTCGGCTTGGCCTCGCCCTTGGCCGGCTTGGCCTTGGCGTCGGCCGGCGGGGCCTCGGCCTTCGGCTTCGGGGCGGTCGCCGGGCCGGTGCAGACCAGCCCGGCGTCGGTGGCCGCCCGGGCCAGGGCGGCCACCCGGCCGTGGAACCGGTACGACCCGCGGTCGAACGCGGCCCGGGTGATCCCCTTCTCCTTGGCCCGCTCGGCGATCGCCTTGCCGACCACGGCGGCCGCGTCCACGTTCCCGCCGTGCTTCAGCCCGGCGGCCTTGCCGGCGCTGGTGGCGGCGGCCAGTGTGACGCCGTTCAGGTCGTCGATCAACTGGGCGGTAATGTGCAGGTTGCTGCGGAACACGCTCAGCCGGGGCTGGGCGGGGGTCCCGTACAACTTCTTGCGGACCCGGAACCGCCGCCGCTGGGCCCGCTGCGCCTTCAGTTTCTGTGCGTCCATCGCGTCACGAGTGTGAGTGGCTAGTGTGAGTGTGAGTGGAAAACCCGGGCATCGGGTCGGCGGCGAGCGGTGACGGACAAGGCCATGTCTTGTCCTCACTCACACTCACACTAGCCACTCACACTACTTACCCGCAGCGAACGACTTCCCTTCCTTGCGGCGGACGACCTCGTTCTCGTACCGGACGCCCTTGCCCTTGTACGGCTCGGGCTTGCGGCTGGCCCGGACCTCGGCGGCGAACTGGCCGACCTTCTGCTTGTCCGTCCCGCTGACCACGATGGTGGTCGGGTCGGGGACCGCGACCGTCACCCCCTCGGGCGGCTCGTGGTAGATGCGGTTGGCGTACCCGACGGTCAGCTCGACGCCCTTCCCCTTCACCGCCGCCTGGAACCCGACCCCCTCGATCTTCAGCTTCTTCTCGTACCCCTTGGTGACGCCCACCACCATGTTGTTGATGAGCGCCCGGGTCAGCCCGTGCAGGGCCCGGTTCTGGCGGGCGTCGTCCGGCCGCTTCACCGTCACCTGCTTGCCGTCCGACTCGACCAGCATGTCCGGGTGGTAGCTCAGGGTCAGCGGGGCCCCCTTGGCCCCCTTGACCGTGACCGCCCCGTCCTTGACCGTCACCGTCACCCCGCCGGGGATCGGGATCGGCAGCTTTCCGATACGCGACATCGCTCCAACCCTCCGAGGCTTCGCCGGGAGCGGCACCACGCCGTCCCGGATCGGGGCCTCACTCCCGGGACCGCGGCCGTCCCGGCCGCTCGTTCGTTACGCCCCCGGAACGGGCGGCCGGGACGGCCGCGGTCCCGGGCCGGGCGGTCACCAGACCGTACACAGGACCTCGCCGCCGACCTTGTCCCGGCGGGCCTGGCGGTCGGACATCACCCCCCGGCTGGTGGACAGGACGGCGATCCCGAGCCCGTCGAGCACCCGCCGGACGTCCTTGTACCCCTGGTACACCCGGCGGCCGGGCTTGGAGTACCGCTGGATGTGCCGGATCACCTTCTCCCCGTCCGGGCCGTACTTCAGGAACACCTGGAGGACGACGTGCGGCTCGCCGAGCGTGTCGACCTCCCGGAAGTCCTTCTGCTTGCCCCCGGCCTCGGTCTGGGTCTCGGCGTACAGGCCGGTCCGGTAGCCGAGGATGAACCCCTCCTCGAGCAGCACCTTGGCGACGGCCACCTTCAGCTTGGTGGCCGGCATCTCGACGTACGGCCGCTCGATCGTGTTGGCGTTGCGGATGCGGGTCAGCATGTCCGCGATCGGGTCGGTCATCATGGCAGTGTCCTCCCGTTCGCGGTGTTACCAGGACGCCTTGCGGACGCCCGGGATGAGCCCGTCCGAGGCCATCTTCCGGAAGCAGATGCGGCAGACGCCAAACTTCCGGTAGACGGCCCGGCCGCGGCCGCACAGCTTGCACCGGTTGCGGATGCGGATCAGCTCCCGGCCGGCCAGCAGGTTGGCCGGGTTCCGCTGGTCGGCCGGCTTCTTCAGCTCGGCCCGGTGCAGGTCCCGGGCGGCCACCTGCCGCCGGAACTTGGCTTCCTGTGCGTTCGTCGACATCGGTCGGGGTCTCGCGTCGGGGCGGCGTACCGGCTCGGGGTCCCGGGGCACGCCCCGCGGGTGAGCCGGCCGTTCCTGGTTCCAGTTCCGAGTTTCGGAGTTTGAAGTTTCGAGTTGACAGACGGCTCGGTCCTTAACTCGAAACTTCAAACTCCGAAACTCGGAACTGACTACTTGCTGTCCTCCCGGAACGGCATGCCGAAGAGGCGGAGCAGTTCGCGGGCCTCGTCGTCGTTGCGGACGCTGGTGACGAAGGTGATGTCCATCCCCTGGGTGAACGTCACCTTGTCCGGGTCGATCTCGGGGAAGACCAGCTGCTCGGTCAGCCCCATGCTGTAGTTCCCGTTCCCGTCGAAGCTCTTCGGGCTGACCCCGCGGAAGTCCCGGATGCGGGGCAGGGCGACGTTCACCAGCCGGTCGAGGAACTCGTACATCCGCTTGCCGCGGAGGGTGACCCGGCAGCCGATCTCGTTCCCCTCGCGGAGCCGGAAGGCGCTGACCGCGGCCCGGGCCTTCATCACCTGCGGCTTCTGGCCGGCGATCAGCCCGAGGTGCTCGGCCGCCTGCTTCATCCGCTCCTTGTCCTGGAGGGCCTTGCCGACCCCCATGTTCAGGCTAATCTTGACCAGCTTCGGCAGGCTCAGCGGGTTGGTCCGGCCGAGCTTCCGGGCCAGGGCCGGGACGATCTCCTGGTCGTACCGCTGCCGGAGCCGGGGCGGCGGGGCCGCGGTCTTCGGGGCGTCGGCGGTCGGTGCGGCGGGCATCGGCGGGAACCTCGGTCGGGCCTAATGTCGGCCCCATGACGACGGGGCCGGTCCGGGCCGCTGTTGAAGGAACAAGGCAAAAGGGACAAGGAACAACCGGACGGCGCTACCGGGTTGTTCCTTTTTCCTTATTACTTTTGCCCTGCGCCCTTGGCGTACTTCGGGTTCGGCTTGGACAACAGCCGCAGCCGGGCCCCGCTCTTCTTGGCGTACAGCTCCTTCGACCCGTCGTCGAGGTAGCGGACCCCGACCCGGCTCGGCCGGTTGGTGGCCGGGTCGATCAGCATGACGTTCGACGCCTGGACCGGCATCTCCTTCGACAGCCGGCCGCCCTGGGGGTTCTGGCGGGACGGCTTGAGGTGGCGGTACACCCGGTTCACCCCGGCGACCACCACCTTGCCCTCCTTGCGGAGCACCCGGAGGACCTTCCCCCGGGTCCCCTTGTCGTCCCCGGTCAGGACCACGACCGTGTCGTCTTTGCGGATGTACATCACGTCACCAATTGTAGATTTTCGATTTGAGATTGATGATTTTAGACCCGCAGCGGACAGCCGGTGTCCGGTCAATCTAAAATCTCAAATCTTCAATCTCCAACCGCTAAACGACCTCGGCGGCCAGGCTGATGATCTTGTTGTACTTGGCCCGCAGCTCCCGGGGGACGGCCCCGAAGATGCGGGTGCCCCGGGGGTTGTTGTCGTTGTCCAGCAGGACCAAGGCGTTCCGGTCGAACCGGACGTAGCTCCCGTCGTCCCGGCGGGTGGCCACCTTGGTCCGGACGACCACCCCCTTGACCACGTCCCCGGCCTTCACGTCCCCGCCGGGGATCGCCTTCTTGACGCTGGCCCGGATCACGTCCCCCAGGTAGGCGACCCGGCGCTTGTTGCCGCCGAGGACCTGGATGCACATGACCTCCTTGGCCCCGGTGTTGTCGGCCACGTCCATGTACGTGTACATCTGAACCATCGGGGGTCCCTCGCGGCCGGGGGCGGCGCCCGGCGGTGTGGCCTAGGTGGTCGGCGGGGCGGACGCGGCGGCGTCGCTGCCGGCGACCGCCCCTTCCAGGTTCGACAGCGCCCGGCTCGGGGCCTTGGTCACGATCCGGACCAGCCGCCACCGCTTGGTCCGGGACAGCGGCCGGCTCTCGACGATCTCGACCAGGTCGCCCAAGTGCGACTCGTTGTTCTCGTCGTGGGCGTAGCAGATCGTCCGCCGGTTGACGTACTTGCCGTACTTCGGGTGGCGGACCCGGGTGGTCACCTCGACCCGCCGGGTCTTCAGGTTCTTGTCCCGGGTGACGGTCCCGAGCAGGTGCCGGGGGCCGGTCGTCCGCTTCGGGGCGTCGACGTCGGCGTCGGCGGCCGGGGGGGGTGCGTCGGCCATGGGTTACTTCTTCCTCCCGGCCCGGAGCCGCTCGACGGTGTCCCGGGCGTTCTTCGGCCGGGGCTTCTCCGGGGCCCCGACCAGGACCGGCAGCCCGGCCCACGCCTGGAGCCGCTGGAGCCGCCTTTTGGTCTGCCGCTTGCCCGGCCCCTGGGCGGCGAACTTAGCCTCCAGCCCGGCCACCTTGGCCTTGAGCTGGTCGGCCGGCAGGGCCTTGAGGCCGGCCAGCTCCCGCCGCCGTTGCTCGGTCCGGATGCGGGCGATGTCGGCCTTCGCCTTCTTGATCTCGCTCGGCGTCTCCAGCCGGTCGGTGGCCGACTGGAACCGGAGCTGGAACAGGTGCTTCTCGGTGTCCTTGAGGGTGAGCCCGAGCTGCTCGTCGCTCATCCCCCGGAAGTCGGTCTTCGGCGTCGGCATCGCGCACCTCGGGGATTCATGATTTGTGATGTACGATTGATGATTGCAGCCGGGGCCGGGTGGGTCGCACGGCCTTGCCGAAATCACCAACCACAAATCAAAAATCTCCAATCGCTAAACGTTCGGCCGGCGGGTCACGAACCGGCACTTGAACGGCATCTTGTACGCCACCCGGGCCAGGCAGTCGCGGGCGGCCGCCTCCGGCAGCCCGCCGATCTCGAACAGGACCGTCCCGGCCCGGACGACGGCCGCCCAGTACTCCGGCTCGCCCTTCCCCTTGCCCATCCGGGTCTCGGCCGGGATGGCCGTGACCGGCTTGTGGGGGAACACCCGGATGTAGTACCGCCCCTCGCCGGAGACGAACCGGGTCATGGTGATCCGGCCGCTCTCGATGCACTCGGCCGACAGGAAGCCGCCCTCGAGGCTCTGCAGGCCGAAGTCGCCGTAGGCGACGTAGTTGCCGCGGTGGGCGAGCCCCTTGATCGGGCCGGCGTACTTCCGTTGGGCGACCTTACCGCGGACGACGCCGCGCTGACTTTTTCGAAACTTGACCCGCTTGGGCATCTGTGGCATCGACGATGTCCCCCGTCAGGTAGTCGCCCTGGTTCACCCAGACCTTGATCCCGATGTTGCCCTGCGGGGTCGACGCCTCGCTGAACCCGTACTCGACCTTGCACCGCAGCGTGGAGAGCGGGATGCTCCCCTCCATCCCCTTCTCGCACCGGGCCATTTCGGACCCGCCGAGCCGGCCCGAGAGCTGGAGCTTGACCCCCCGGGCCCCGCCCTCCATCGCCCGCTGGATGGCCATCTTCATGGTCCGGCGGAAACTGGCCCGGCGTTCGAGCTGCTCGGCGACGTCCTCCGAGATCAGCTGCGGGTCGACCTCCGGCCGGTTGATCTCGATCGTCTTGACCTCGATGTGCCGGCGGGTCAGCTTCTCCAGGGCCTTGGTCAGCTTCTCGATCTTCTCGCCCTTCTTGCCGATGATCGCCCCGACCCGGCTGGAGGTGACGGTGACGACCACCCGCTCCCGGGTCCGCTCGATCTTGATGTCCGAGATGGCCGGCCGCTGCTGCTTGCGGTCCTTCCGGACGGTCAGGTAGTCCTGGACGAACTGGCGGATGCGGACGTCCTCGACCAGCAGCTCCCCGAAGTCGTGCTTGCTGGCGTACCAGGTGCTCCGCCACGGCCGCATGATGCCCGTGCGGAACCCGGTCGGCCGGACCTTCTGACCCA
>JAIEQO010001038.1 GCA_019747655.1 Gemmataceae bacterium
GAACGGCGTTCCCGACACCCGTAGACCAACCCCCGGAAACTGGAAACGGACTTCCGACTCAGGACACTAGGCTCTGTCTGCTGAATCGGGTCGCGGGGCGAGTGCCCGGAGGTAGCGGCGGATCATCGCCAGGTGGACCATCCCGAGGTACTGGACGGCCAGCTTGTCGAACCGGGTGCCGACCGCCCGGTTCTCCTTCAGCCACCCGGCGCACCGCTCGACCGCCGCCCGCTTCCGGTACAGCGGCTTGTCGAACCGGTGCCGCCCGTCGTCGGGCCGCTGGTTGCTCCGCCGGGGGATGACGGCCCGGACCCCGTGCCGCCGGAGCCAGGTGCGGATGTGCGGGTAGCTATACCCCTTGTCCCCGGCCACGGCCGCCGGGCGGCGGCGGGGCCGGCCCCACCGGCCCGGGATGCGGACGGCGTCCATGACCGCCTCGAACTGGGTGGACTCGTGCCGCTGGCCGGGGGTGAGGACGGCCGCCGGGGGCAGCCGGTTGGCGTCGCAGACGAGGTGGAGTTTGGTCCCGAACCCGCCCCGGGACATCCCGAGGGCGTGGTCAGGCGGCTCGCCGGGCCGGGTTTTTTCCCCCCGCCCCGGCCGCCCCCCGGGTCGCCCGGACGCTGGCCCCGTCCACGCAGTACAGGGAGTGGTCGAGGAGCCCGGCGCCGTTCAGCCGGAGCTGGAGGGCGGCCAGGAGTTCGGCCAGCCGGCCGGACCGGCGGAGGTGGTAGAACCGCTCGTACACGGTCTGCCACGGGCCGTACCGGCCGGGCAGGTCCCGCCACGGGCAGCCGGTGCGGAGCCGGTGGAAGACCCCGCTGAGGACGGTGCGGTGGTCCTTCCACTGCCCGCCCGGCCGGGGCGGGGTGGCCGGGAAGTACGGGGCCAGGACGGCCCGCTCGGGGTCGGAGAGGTCGCGTCGGTGCATGACCGATTAGAGCCACGTCCGGCCGTACCCGATCCAGCAGACAGAGCCTAGCCACTCACACTATCGCGGAACCGGTCCTGCAACGCCACCACCGTTAGCTCCTGCTCCTTGAGGGCTCGGCAGGCCTCGACCGCGGCCTCGGCGGCCGAGAGGGTGGTGATGCACGTCACCCGGTTGGCCACCGCCGCCGCCCGGATCTTCCGCTCGTCGGTGGAGCTGCCCCGGCCGCTCGGGGTGTTCACCACCAGCGCCACCTGCCCGTTCTTCATGTAGTCCAGCAGGTTCGGCCGGCCCTCGGCGATCTTCGGCAGGTCCTTCACCTCCAGGCCCCGCTCCCGCAGGTGCTTGGCCGTCCCCCGGGTGGCAAGCAGCTCGAACCCCATCTCGGCGAACCCCCGGGCGATCCCCCACGCCGCCTCCTTGTCCCGGTCGGCCACCGACACGAACACCGTCCCCCCGGCCGGCAAGGGGGCGCTGGCCGCCATCTGCGACTTGACGAACGCCATCGGCAGCCGGTCGTCGATCCCCATCACCTCGCCGGTGGATTTCATCTCCGGCCCGAGGATGATGTCCACCCCCGGGAACTTGTTGAACGGGAAGACGCTCTCCTTGACCGAGTAGTGCGTCGGCACCACCTCGTCCGCGACGCCCAGCTCGTCCAGCGTCTTCCCGGCCATCACCAGGGCCGCCAGCCGGGCCAGCGGTATCCCGGTCGCCTTCGACACGAACGGGACCGTCCGGCTGGCCCGGGGGTTGGCCTCCAGGATGTACACCACCGGCCCGCCGTCGCCCGACGCCCCGCCCGGCCGGACCCCGCCGACCGCGAACTGGATGTTCATCAGCCCTTTTACGTTCAGGGCCGCGGCCAGCTTCCGGGCCTGGGCCTTGATCTCCTCCACGATCCCCGGCGTCAGGCTGTACGGCGGGATCACGCAGGCCGAGTCGCCGGAGTGGATGCCGGCCTCCTCGATGTGCTGCATCACCCCGCCGATCACCGTCCGCGCCCCGTCGCTCAGGCAGTCGACATCCACCTCGGTCGCGTTTTCGAGGAACTGGTCGATCAGCACCGGCCGGTCCCGGCTGATGTCCGGGGCGACCCGGGCCATGTACTCCTCGAGTTCCGCCTCGGCGTACACGATTTTCATGTCCCGTCCGCCGAGGACGAAGCTCGGCCGGACCAGGACCGGGAAGCCGATCTTGCGGGCGGTGAACACCGCCCCCTGGGCGTCCACGGCCGTCCCGTTGGCCGGCTGCTTCAGCCCGAGTTCCTCGACCAGCGCGGCGAACCGCTTGCGGTTCTCGGCGATGTCGATCGAGTCGACGCTGGTGCCGATGATCGGCACCCCGGCGGCCTCCAGCGGCTTGGCCAAATTCAAGGGCGTCTGCCCGCCGAACTGGACGATCACCCCGTCCGGCTTCATCCGGTCGTGGATGTTCAGCACGTCCTCGACCGTCAGCGGCTCGAAGAACAGGTGGTCGGAGGTGTCGTAGTCGGTGCTGACCGTCTCCGGGTTCGAGTTCACCATGACGACCTCGTACCCGGCCGCCCGCAGGGCGAACGCGGCCTGGACGCAGCAGTAGTCGAACTCGATCCCCTGGCCGATCCGGTTCGGCCCGCCGCCCAGGACCATGATGCGGGGCTTGCCGGAATGGGCTCGGACCTCGTCCTCGGGCAGAGAAAGACCAGCCGCCGATGACGCAGACAAGACACGATCGGACGATTTTTTTTTGTTCTGAATCGTGTCTTCTCGGCGTTCATCGGCGGCTACTGTCCGGGTCGGGGTTTCATACGTGCTGTAGTAATAAGGCGTGAACGCCTCAAACTCGGCCGCGCAGGTGTCGACGCTCTTGAACACGGCCTCGATGCCGAAGCCCTTGCGGACCCGCCGGACCTCGCCCTCGGGCACGTCCCAGATGGTCGCCAACTGGCGGTCGACGAACCCGTGCTGCTTGGCCTTGAGGATCAGCTCGGGGGTGGCCGCGTCGAGCCCGGGGCAGGCCCGCAGCTCGTCCTCGACGGCCACCAAGTCGGCGATCCCGTGGAGGAACCAGCGGTCGATCTTCGTCCGCTGGTGAACGTCCTCGACGGTCATCCCGGATTTGAGGGCGTAGCGGATGAACCACAGCCGGTCGGCGTTCGGGCTGGACAGCTTCCCGACGATCTCGTCCCGGTCGGGCTGGTTGGCCGTCCCCCACCGGTCGCGGCGGTCGCACCCGAGCCCGAACCGGCCGACCTCCAGCCCCCGCAGGGCCTTCTGGAGCGACTCCTTGAACGTCCGGCCGATGGCCATCGTCTCCCCGACCGACTTCATCTGGGTGGTCAGGACCGGGTCGGCCTCGGGGAACTTCTCGAACGCGAACCGGGGAATCTTGGTGACGACGTAGTCGATCGTCGGCTCGAAACACGCCGAGAGGAACGTCCCCGGTGCCGACTTGTCCGCCTTGCCCATCGCCCCTTGCCCTTCGCCCCTCGGACTGGTGATGTCGTTGGCCAGCTCGTCCAGGGTGTAGCCGACGGCCAGCTTGGCGGCGATCTTGGCGATCGGGAACCCGGTCGCCTTGCTGGCCAGGGCGCTACTCCGGCTGACCCGCGGGTTCATCTCGATGGCGATCATCCGGCCGTCGGCCGGGTCGACCGCGAACTGGATGTTCGACCCGCCGGTCTCGACCCCGATCTCCCGGATGATGCGTTTCGCGGCGTCCCGCATCCGCTGGTATTCCTTGTCCGACAGCGTCTGGATCGGGGCGACGGTGACGCTGTCGCCGGTGTGGACGCCCATCGGGTCCAGGTTCTCGATCCCGCAGACGATGATGACGTTGTCGGCCTTGTCCCGGACGACCTCTAGCTCGTACTCCTTCCAGCCGATGACGGATTCTTCGACCAGGACCTCGCCGACCGGGCTGAGGGCCAGCCCGTTGGTGATGAGGCCGATGAACTC
Source organism: Gemmataceae bacterium (assembly GCA_019747655.1). Taxonomy (GTDB): domain Bacteria; phylum Planctomycetota; class Planctomycetia; order Gemmatales; family Gemmataceae; genus Urbifossiella. The sequence goes on from JAIEQO010001038.1 coordinate 3,871, forward strand.
CTCCCGGTTGTAGGCGATCCCGCCGCCGGTCCCGCCGAGGGTGAAGCTCGGGCGGAGGACGCACGGCAGGCCGACCCGGTCGACGATGTCCAGGGCGTCGGCGAGCGACCGGGCGACGCCCGACTGGGGCACGTCCACCCCGATCTTGAGCATCGCGTCCTTGAACTTCTGCCGGTCCTCGGCCTTGTCGATCACGTCGGCCTTGGCCCCGATCAGCTCGACGCCGTACTTGTCCAGGACGCCGTGCTTGACGAGGTCCATCGCGGTGTTGAGGCCGGTCTGCCCGCCGAGGGTCGGCAGCAGGGCGTCCGGGCGTTCCTGGGCGATGATCTTCTCGACCACCGGCCAGGTGATCGGCTCGACGTAGGTGCGGTCGGCCGTCTCCGGGTCGGTCATGATGGTGGCCGGGTTGCTGTTCACCAGCACCACCGTGTAGCCCTCCTCCCGCAGGGCCTTGCAGGCCTGGGTGCCGGAGTAGTCGAACTCGCAGGCCTGGCCGATGACGATCGGCCCGGAGCCGATCAGGAGGATTTTCTTCAGGTCGGTGCGCTTCGGCATTGTGGCGGGTGGGACCGTGCGGCGGGGGGAAGTCAGGCGCAAACTCCGCTCAGCTTACGGAAACCCGCCGGCCCGGCCACCGACCCCGAACCTTCCGGTCAAGCCGGCCGTCCCGCCCCGCCGATATCCCGTGCAACCCCACCCCGCGGGAACGGCCGATGCAGCTCTACCACCCAGACGCCCCGGCCGACGACGACCCGGCCGCCGAGGTCGCCCGCCTGCGGCGGGAGCGGGACGAGTACCGGCTCCGGTCGGCGGCCGCGGAGGCCCGGCTGGCGGGGGTCGACGGCGACCCGAGCCCGGCCGGGCCGTGGCCGCAGGTCTGCTTCCTGCACGTCGGCAAGACCGCCGGGTCGGCCGTGTTCGACCTCCTCCGCCGCCGGTTCGGGCCGGCCCGGACGTTCCACGTCGGGGCCGACGAGTTCGACCGGATGGGCGGCGGGGAGGCCGACCGGTTCGACCTCGTCACCGGCCACTTCTCGTACCGCCACCTCCGGTTCTTCCGCCCCAACCGGGTCCTGTTCTCGTTCGTCCGGGAGCCGGTCGCCCGGGCCCAGTCGGCGTACTGGTTCCTCCGGACGTGGGACGGGGAGGTCACCGACTCGAACCGGGAGGCGGTGGCCGCGGCCCGGCGGTACTCGCTCCTCGACTTCCTCCGGCACGACCACCCGCAGGTGGTGGCCGGGGTGTGGAACCCGCAGGCGTACACGTTCGCCTGGGACCGGCGGGCGCCCCGGATCGGGAACGACGAGGCGGTCCTGGACGCGGCCCTGGCCCACCTCGACAACTTCCTGGTGGTCGGGCTGACCGAGCGGGCGGACGAGGCCCTCGGCCGGCTCTTCCGGGCCCTCCGGTGGGAGCCGCCGCCGCCGCTGGGGCGGGTGAACGTGACCCCCGGCCGGCCGCCGCTGGCCGCCCTGACGAAAGCCGAGCGGGACGCGATCGGCGAGCGGACGGAGTTGGACGCCGTCCTGTACCAGGCCGTCCGGCAGCGGGTCGAGGCGGTCGCCGGCCCGGCCCCGGTCCCGTCCCTGCGGCTGGTGGCCTGACCCGGGGGACGCCCGTGGACCCGACCCTCGCTCTGCTCCTGCGGCTGTTGGACGAGGGGTACGACCACCCGGCCTGGCACGGCCCGAACCTGCGGGCGAGCGTCAGCCGGGTGGACGCCGCCACCGCCGCGTTTCGCCCGGCCCCGGGACGGAAGAGCGTCTGGGAACACGCCGTTCACGCGGCGTACTGGAAGTACACCGTCCGCCGCCGACTGACGGGCGAGAAGCGCGGCTCGTTCCCGCACGACGGGTCGGACTGGTTCGAGCGGCCCGACCCCGAATGTGCCCCGGCCGACTGGGACGACGCCTGGAAGGCTGACCTGAAACTGCTCGACGACACCCACCGCTCCCTCCGGGCGGCGGTCGTGGCGCTCGACCCGGCGGCCCTCGACAAGGTCACACCCGGCGGCAAGGTCGTCACCGCCCGGGTGATCCACGGGGCGGCCATGCACGATGTCTACCACGCCGGCCAGATCGCTTTACTCAAACGCCTGGCGGCGGTTACGCAACCAACCCGCCGACGGCACGGAAGTTGAACCGATCAACGTCGGCCCACTTCCGGAGGCACGTCATGCGTCGCTCCTTACTGCTCGCCGCCGGGTTCTCCTTCTTCGCCGGGGCGGTTCTGGCCGACGACCCGAAGCCGAAGGACTCGGACCCGGACGTGGTGACGGGGACGGTGGCCGACGCCACCCTGGCGAAGAAGGCCCCCGACCTCGGGGTGCTCGTCAAGAAGGCCGAGTTCGACGACCTGGTCAAGCTGTGGGCGGTCGAAAAGCCGTTCAAGGTCGACTGGGCCAAGCACCTGGTCGTGGTCGGGACCAGCCAGGGGAGCGGGATCGAGCTGAAGACGACCCGCAAGAACGGCGACCTGAAGGTCCAGGTCCTCGGCACGGCCGACCTCCGGCCGGGGTTCCGGTACGCCTTCAAGCGGGTCGACCGGGACGGGCTGGAGACGATCAACGGGAAGCCGCTGCCGAAGGGTGAGAGCAAGAAGGGTTAACCACAGAGTCACAGAGAACACCGAGGGGAGGAAGACCGAGACCGAGATTCATCGAAATCTTCTCTGCCTTACTCTGCTCGGTGTCCTCTGTGACTCTGTGGTTAATCCTGCTTCACGCCCCGCATCATCTCCAGCAGTTTCCGGGCGGCCGCCTCGGCGAACGCCCGGTCGTTGATGTGTAGGTCGAACTCGTCCGCGGCGACGCCGGCCCGGACCGCCCCGAACAGGGCCGCGTCCGCCTCCGGCGCCCAGAACGCCTTCCCCTCGGCGTCGATGGCCGAGACCCCCTTGAGCGGCAGCATCACCGCCGTCGGGCCGCGGGCGGCGGCCGCCTTCCGGGCTAGCTCCTGGCCGAGGGCGGCCATCTCGTCCGACGTCGTCCGCATCAGGGTGACGCTCGGGTTGTGGCGGTAGACCAGCCGGTCCTTGTACCGCTCCGGGACCGTCTCCGGCGGGCCGAAGTTGACCATGTCGAGCGACCCGACCGAGATCACCTGCGGGACGCCCTTCTCGCCGGCCGCGGTCAGCCGGTCGGGCCCGGCCGATAGCACCCCACCGGCCAGTTCGTCGGCCAGCTCGGTGGTGGTGATGTCGAGCACGCCGGCGATCAGCCCGTCGCGGACGAGCCCCTCCATCGTCCGCCCGCCGGTCCCGGTGGCGTGGAACACCAGCACCTCGTACCCGGCCGCCTCCAGCACCGCCCGGGCCGCCTCCACGCACGGCGTCGTGACGCCGAACATCGTCGCCGCCACCAACGGCTTGTCTTCCGGCGAACCCCGAGCGTGAGCGAGGGGGTGTTGCCCCACCCCCTCGCTCACGCTCGGGGTTCGCCCGGCAACCATCCCCGCCATCGCCCCCGCCGCGTTGTGGAGGACCGCCCGGCTGATCCGGTTGAGCCCCGAGATGTCCACCACCGAATGCAGCATCATCAGGTCGCGGGTGCCGACGTAGTCGCGGACCTGCCCGCCGGCCATCGTGCTGACCATCAGCTTCGGCACGCCGACCGGCAGCGCCCGCATGGCAGCCGTGCCGATCGTCGTCCCGGCCGACCCGCCCAGCCCCAGCACGCCCGACAGCTTGCCCTGCCGGTGGAGGTCGGCCGCCCGCTTCGCCGCCCCCTCCGCCGCCAAGGCCACGGCCCGGCCGCGGTCGCCGGCCGCCCGCACCGCCTCGGCCGTGGTCCCCGCCGCGGCAAAGACCTCGTCCCGGCCGACATCCGGCGGGAAAGCCGGCGGCCCCATTACCCCCGCGTCGAGCACGAGGACCGGCACCCCGGCCGCCCGCAGCCGGTCCCGGACGTACCCGACCTCGACGCCCTTCGTGTCGAGCGTGCCGACGAGCAGGACGGACATGGGCGGCCCCCGGCGCGGAGCGGGTTTGCGTTCTATGTTACCGTCGGCCCGACCGTCCGGGGGAAGGTATGAAGCCGGTTCTGAAGCGGATCGCGGTCCACGGGCTCGGGGCGGCCGCCGTCCTCGGGCTGATCGGGGCCGGGCTCGGCGAACTCGCCGCCCTGTCACTTACCGCAACGACCCCGACCCGGGCGATGCCGGTCGAGTCGGCCGCGGTGGAGGCCGCCGAGGCGAACCCGGTCGGCGACTCCCTCCGGACTCGGGTGCCGGTGATGCTGGCCCTCTGGGGTTTCCTGTTCGTCGCCGGCGGGGAGCTCCTCCTGGCCCGCCGCCGCAAGCCCGCCCCGCCGCCCGAGCCGGCCAAGCCGGATTCGGGCGAGGTCCTGCTGCTCCAACTCCTGCGGGAGGCCGAGGCCAAATCCCGCCCGGCCGGCGACAATACCCCTTCTGTTGCCTCGGGGGGCTGACGCCCCCCGCTCGCACCACGGGGTCGCTCATGTTCACCCGGGATGAGTGCCTGGCCCGGCTGCGGGCCCAGGTCGCGGCCGGCAAGCCGGTCATCGGCGGCGGGGCCGGCACCGGCCTGTCGGCCAAGTCGGCCGAGGCCGGCGGGATCGACCTCATCATCATCTACAACTCCGGCCGGTTCCGGATGGCCGGTCGCGGCAGCCTGGCCGGCATGCTCCCCTACGGCGACGCCAACGCCATCGTCATGGACATGGCCCGGGAGGTCCTGCCGGTCGTGGAACGCACGCCGGTGCTCGCGGGCGTCTGCGGCACCGACCCGTTCCGGCTCATCAAGCACTTCCTGCGGCAGGTGAAGGAGGCCGGCTTCAGCGGGGTGCAGAACTTCCCGACCGTCGGCCTGTTCGACGGCACGTTCCGAATGAACCTGGAAGAGACCGGCATGGGCTACGGCAAAGAGGTCGAGATGATCGCCGCGGCCCGCGAGCTGGGCCTGCTGACCTGCCCCTACGTCTTTACCGCCGAGGAAGCCCGGCAGATGGCCGGGGCCGGCGCCGACGTGCTCATCCCGCACATGGGGCTGACCACGAAGGGCGCCATCGGCGCGAAGACGGCCATGACCCTGGCGGGCGCCGCGAAGCGGGTGCAGGAGCTGTGCGACGCCGCGAAGGCCGTCAACCCCGACATCCTCGTCCTCTGCCACGGCGGGCCGATCTCGGAACCGGCCGACGCCGCCTACGTGCTGGCCTACACGAAGGGCGTCGTCGGCTTCTTCGGGGCCTCCAGCATCGAGCGGCTGCCGACCGAAACCGCCATCGCCGGGTGCGTGGAACAGTTTAAGGCCATCAAGGCGGGAGCTTGACGGATTGGTGTCGCCCCGAAGGGGCGTCCGGGAATAGCCCGGGGTGAAACCCCGGGTTGGGACCGCCCCCACCATGATCCGGAGCCCCGTAGGGGCGACGCGTCGGCGTGCGGGTCGCCCCTACGGGGCTCCGGTTCGTTTCGCATCCGAACCCCGGGGTTTCACCCCGGGCTATTCCCGGACGCCCCTTCGGGGCGACACGAACCGGTCCCCTCACACGTTATCCCCGGCCGTGTCGTCCTTCGGCGTCTCCGGGCTCTGGCCGGCGGCCGCCTTCTGCCACTGCCAGCCGTCCACCTCCGGCAGGTCGACCCCGTGCTCCCGGATGTACGCCTTGTGCTCGGCCAGCTTGTCGTTCATCGCCTGGACGACGTGGCCGGCCCGGTCGGCCAGCCCCGGCACCCGGTAGCACACGTCCTTCACCAGGTCGAACCGGTCGATCTGGTTCAGCACGCACATGTCGAACGGCGTCGTGGTCGTGCCCTCCTCCTTGTACCCGCGGACGTGCAGGTTGTCGTGGCCGTTCCGCCGGTACGTCAGCCGGTGGATCAGCCACGGGTAGCCGTGGAAGTTGAAGACGACCGGCTTGTCCGCCGTGAACAGGGCGTCGAACGCCTGGTCGGTCAGCCCGTGCGGGTGCTCGGTGTGCGGCTGCATGGTCATCAGGTCGACCACGTTCACCACCCGGACCTTCAGCTCCGGCAGGTGCTTCTTCAGCAGGTCGGCGGCGGCCAACACTTCGAGCGTCGGCACGTCCCCGCAGCAGCCCAGCACCACGTCCGGCTCGCCGCCCTGGTCGGTGCTGGCCCACTCCCAGATGCCGATCCCCTCGGTGCAGTGCTTGACCGCCTGGTCCATCGTCAGCCACTGCGGGGCCGGCTGCTTCCCGGCCACGACCACGTTGACGTAGTTCCGGCTCCGCAGGCAGTGGTCGGTCACACTGAGCAGGCAGTTCGCGTCCGGCGGCAGGTAGATGCGGATCACGTCCGCCTTCTTGTTGACGACGTGGTCGATGAACCCCGGGTCCTGGTGCGAAAAGCCGTTGTGGTCCTGCCGCCAGACGTGGGACGACAGCAGGTAGTTGAGGCTGGCGACCGGCCGCCGCCAGGGAATCTTGTGGCACACCTTGAGCCACTTGGCGTGCTGGTTGAACATCGAGTCGACGATGTGGATGAACGCCTCGTAGCACGAGAAGAAGCCGTGCCGGCCGGTCAGCAGGTAGCCCTCCAGCCAGCCCTGGCATTGGTGCTCGGACAGCACCTCCATCACCCGCCCGTCGCGGGCGAGGTGGTCGTCGTAGGGGACCGTCTCGGCCTCCCACTGGCGGTTCGTCGCGTCGAGCACCGCGTTCCAGCGGTTCGAGTTGAACTCGTCCGGGCTGAACAGCCGGAAGTTCCGGGCCGGCATGTTCCGCTCGACCACCTCCTCCAGGAACTTCCCCATCACCCGGGTGGCCTCGGCCGACTTGGCCCCGGGCTTCGGCACGTCGACCGCATAGGTCTTGAAGTCGGGCAGCTCAAGGGCCTTGAGGAGCTGCCCGCCGTTGGCGTGGGGGTTGGCCCCCATCCGCCGGTCACCCGCCGGAGCCAGCGCGGCCAGTTCCGGCTTGAGCGCCCCGGACTGGTCGAACAGCTCCTCCGGCCGGTAGCTCTTCATCCACCCTTCGAGGACCTTGACGTGCTCCGGGTTGTTGTGGACGGCGTCCATCGGCACCTGGTGCGCCCGCCAGTACCCTTCGCACCGCTTGCCGTCGATCTCCTTCGGGCAGGTCCACCCCTTCGGGGTGCGGAGGACGATCATCGGCCACCGCGGGCGGGCGGTCACGCCCTTCTGCCGGGCGTCGGTCTGAATCTTTTTGATGGCCGCCACGCACTCGTCCAGGACCGCGGCCATCTGCTGGTGGACCTTCGGCGGGTCGTCCCCCTCGACGACGTGCGGCTCGTACCCGTAGCCGCGGAGTAGGGCGTCGAGTTCGGCCGGCGGGATGCGGGCGAGCACCGTCGGGTTGGCGATCTTGTAGCCGTTGAGGTGGAGGATCGGCAGGACCGCCCCGTCGGTGGCCGGGTTGAGGAACTTGTTCGAGTGCCACGAGGTCGCCAGCGGGCCGGTCTCGGCCTCGCCGTCGCCGACCACGCAGGCGACCAGCAGGTCCGGGTTGTCGAACGCCGCCCCGAACGCATGGGAGAGCGCGTAGCCGAGTTCGCCGCCCTCGTGGATGCTGCCGGGCGTCTCCGGGGCGACGTGGCTGGGGATGCCGCCGGGGAAGGAGAACTGCTTGAACAGCCGCTTCAGGCCCGCCGCGTCCCGGGAGATGTGCGGGTAGACCTCGGTGTACGTCCCTTCCAGGTAGACGTTGGCGACCAGGGCCGGGCCGCCGTGCCCGGGGCCGGTGACGTACACGACGTTCAGGTCGTCCCGCTTGATGACCCGGTTCAGGTGGGCGTAGACGAGGTTCAGCCCCGGGCAGGTGCCCCAGTGGCCGAGCAGCCGGGGCTTGACGTGCTCGCCCTTGAGGGGCTCGCGGAGGAGCGGGTTGTCGTACAGGTAGATCTGGCCGACGGCGAGGTAGTTGGCGGCCCGCCAGTAGGCGTCGATCTTGGCCAGTTCGTCCGGGCCGAGCGGGGTCGGGGGCATGGCGCGGCGGCTCCCGGGGGTCGGTGGGGCGACGCCGGGAACCTACGGGACGGGGGCGAGCGGAACAAGAGACCCCACCCCCCTAACCCCCCTCCCCCGCGGGGGGAGGGGGGCACCGGACCCAGGCGGTTGGTTGGTAGTGCGTCGGTTTGGGCTCAGGTGGCACAGGCCACCCGCCGGTGCTTCACCCGCCC
>JAIEQO010000242.1 GCA_019747655.1 Gemmataceae bacterium
GGGCCCGCGGCCCGGGGTTCGCCCCGCTGGCGGTCGCCCTGGTTGCGGCCGTCGGGCTCGGCGGGTACGCCTGGGTCCAGGTCCGGCGGCAGGACCGGGCCCGGGACGAGGAGCAACGGGCCCGGCTCGAAGCCGAGGTGGCCGCCGACCGGGCGGCCGCCCGCCGGCCGCCCGACCTGGCCGCCGTCGGGGCCGGGCTCGGGGCATTGCTGCCGGTGGCCGAGACCCCCGACAACCCCAAGCCGGTCCGCGACCGGTTGGCGGCGGAGTTGGTCGGGGTCTGGGCCGGGGGCGGCCGGGAGGTCGAGTACCGGGCCGACGGGACGTACCGGGACGGCGACCTCGCCGGGACGTGGAAGGCCGTCGGGCTGACCGGGACGCGGGTGCTGACGGTCGAGCGGACCGGCGGCGGGCCGGCCCGGGTGCGGGTCACGTTCGAGGGCGACGAACTCCTCCACGACGGCCCGGGGGTCGGGACCGTCACCGCCCTGCGGCGGAAGTGACCGGGGGCGACCGATGGCCACCAACTACCAGGGCCGGCCGATACTGGACGAGGACGAGCTGAAGGCCGAGTTCGCGGCCCTCTTCCCCCGCGGCTGGGCCGGCCCGGACGTGCAGGCCGAACTCGCCCCCGGCGGGTGGGCCGCGTCGCCGCTGGCGGCTGTCTTCCACCCGTCGGCCGAGACGCTGTACGAGGAGGCGGTGCGGGTCCACCGGAACATGGCGAACTTCCCCGGCCGCCGGCCGGACGCCCCGCCGATGCCGCCGGAGCCGACCCGGGAGGAGATCGAGGCCGAGTACCGGCCGACCCCGGCCGAGCCGGAGCGGGAGTGTCAGGAGCTGGTCGGCCGGTGCCTGTGGGACGTGTTCTCGGACAACCACGAGGTATCCGCGGCCGACGGCCGGCTGCTCGACCTCGGCTCGTCCCGGGCGGCCGGCGGGTTCCTGGCCGAGGTCGTCAACGCCCAGGGCGGGCCGCCCCCGCCGCCCCGGCCGGAGATGCCCGCCGAGCTGACGAAGTGGCTCGACCCCCCGGCCGACGCCTCGCCGGAGGTGGTCGCCATGATGGCCGAGATGCGGCGGGAGATGATCGGGGACGGCGGGTACACGTACCTGGACTTCTACATGGGCACCGGGATGGTCTCCGGCCGGGCCGACCTCACCCCCGTGTACGGGCTGATCTTCCGCCGGCTCCGGGCCCGGGGGATGGACTGGGTGTACCACTTCCCCCGGCTGCACCTGGTCGACTTCCGGCCGCTCAAGAAGATGCTCGACGAGCAGGAGCGGGAGGAGAAGGGCGAGGCGGAGTTCGAGGGGTACGACCCGTCGGCGGCGATGGAGGCCGAGGAGGAGGACCGGAAGAAGGACGAGGAGATCGCCGAGATGCGGGCGTCGTTGGACGAGGGGCACCGGGAGGCGGTGGCGGCCGCCCGGGAGGCCGAGCCGCCGGCGGTCGTCCGGGCCTACGCCGCGGTGTACGGCGAGTTCCCCGAGGGGTGGCCGCCGGAGGCGTGACGGCGGATTCGGCTTGACACGGCCGGCGGGGTTGGTATCTCCCATCCCTTTCCACACACGGCACGGGACAGCCGGGGCGGGGCCGGGCGGGCGGCGCGGGGCCGCCGGGGGCCGGCCGCGCGGGCACGGAGGCACGGGATGCGCAAGCTGATGTGGGCGGCGGCCGTCGGGGCCGTCCTGGCCGGGCCGGCGGCGGCCGGGGACCGGGTCCAGAAGCCGATCGACACCGACAAGCTGGTGGTCAAGCCGAGCCGGGCGGCGGCCGACCTGAGCGCCCGGGCGATCAACCTGGCCGGGAACACGGCGGCCGGTCAGATCGAGTCGGACGGGTACATCAAGACGATCAACAACCTGTTCAAGCGGCGGATCTCGTCGGTCATGCCGACCCAGCCGGGGCCGAGCCGGCTGCCGGCCCCGGGCCTGTACCCGTCCACCCGGTACGCCAACTACAACACGCCGGTGATGCCGACCTCGCAGCCGGTCAACCGGCGGAAGTAGGGCCGGGTCAGGGCCGCAGCTCGGCCGCGGCCTTCGCCGCCGCGGCCGAGACCTTCGCCTCCCAGTCCGGGTCGTCGGGGTGGAACGGGAACGTCACCCCGCGGGAGCTGTTGACGACGGCCCCGAGGCCGTCCGGCCGGTAGGCGGCCTTCACGTCGGCGGCCGTCCCGCCCTGGGCCCCGTAGCCCGGGACGAGCAGCCACACGTCCGGCATGGCCGCCCGCAACTCGCGGAGTTCGGCCGGGTGGGTCGCCCCGACCACCGCCCCCACGTCGCCCAGCCCGCACCCGCCGACCGTCGGGGCGTTCCACGCCGCCACCGCCTCGGCGACGTGCCGGTAGACCGGCTTGCCGTCGCAGACGAGGTCCTGGAACAGCCCGGCCCCGGGGTTGCTCGTCCGCACGAGGACGAAGACGCCGCGGTCCGCGGCTTTCGCGGCCGTCAGGAACGGCTCGACCGCGTCGCGGCCGAGGTACGGGTTGATGGTCAGGGCGTCGGCGTCCCAGACGACGCTCCGGCCGCGGTCGATCTGAGCCCCCGCGAACGCCGCATCCGCGTAAGCCGTCGCGGTGGTGGCGATATCACCCCGCTTGGCGTCGAGGATGGTCACGAATCCCGAATCCCTAGCCAACAACATCACCGACTTGAGCGCGTCCATCCCGGCCGGGCCGAGCAGCTCGAAGAACGCCGCCTGTGGCTTGACGATGCCCGCGAACGGGCCGACGAGGTGCATCACCTTCAAGCAGAAATCGGCGATCGCCCGGGCGGCTTGGTCGAGCGGCGGGCGGCCGTAGTGTCGGCCCCGGATGGCCGTCGGAAGTGACTCCCAGCGGGGGTCGAGGCCGACGCACAGCGGCCCCTTGCGGCGGACGGCGTCGGCCAGCCGGTCGGCGAAGGGCATCGGACCCCACCCCCTATCCCCCTCGTGGGAGGGGGGAAAAACAACCAGGGGTTTGCACCCCTGGCTACCCGCGGTCGTCCCTCCGGGACTCCGGGGTATTGGAGCCGCGGAGCGGCGACCGACGGTAGCCAGGGGTGAAACCCCTGGCCTCATTCCGCGGGGAGGGGTCCGTCTTCCGGACCTACTTCCCCTCGCTGAACTCCTTCAGCTCCAGGGTGCTTTCGGTCCCCTGGATGGTGAACCCGATCTTGACCAGCCCCTTGCCCGGGGCGAAGTACTGCTTGACCGTCGTCTTGGTCCCGGCGATGTCCATGTCCGCCCCCTCGACGACCACGCAGTCGAACTCCCCAGCCGGGGTCTTGATCTTGGCCTTCTCGTCGATGATCTTGAACTCCCCCTTGACCGCCTGCCCGCCGACCTTCGAGTCGACCTTCCAGGCCGCGTCCTTCTTGGCCGGCAGGGCCAGGACCTTGACCGGCGGGTCGATCTTCTCGTCCTTCACCTTCGCCCGGTACACCCCGTCGGCCTCGACGTAGTACAGCTCGGACGCCTTCACCTGCCCGGCCACCAGGGTGTCGAACTTGGTGCAGGCCTTGTTGTTGAACTGCTCGGCCCCGGCCACCACCACCGTGACCTCGTGGTCGGCCCCCTTGTACACCCACTTGGTCTTGGCCTTGGTCGGGAACAGGTCGGCCCCCGGGGTCTGGGCCAGGGCCGTCCCGGCGGCCAGCCCGACCACCACCCCCACGACCAGCCGCAACGACCGCACCATCGGCACGTCTCCTGAACGGGAACGGACGGAACGAGTTCGACCGGGACCGGCCCCGGGTGAGTCCGGCTAGTATACGGGCCGGGCGGAAACAGGAGACCCCTCCCCCTAATCCCCTCCCCCGGGGGGAGAGGGGGGACCGGACCGAGGCGGTCGGCTCGGGTCTTCCTCCCCCTCCCTTCGTAGGGGAGGGGGCCGGGGGGAGGGGTCTCCTGTCCGGTCCCCCCTCCCCGCAGCGGAGAGGGGGTTAGGGGGAGGGGTCTGCGCCTCGACCCACCCGCCGATGAGCCGGTCCATCTCGTCCAGCTTGGCGAAGAACAGGAAGTGGTCGGCCTCGGGGTCGAGGTGGTAGGTCACGGCCACCCCGTCGGCCCGCATCCGCTCGACGGCGGCATCGACCGTGGCGGGCCTGACGTTGTGGTCACGGCCGCCCTGGATCACCAGCACCGGCCGGCCCTTCCACCCGGCCACGAACTCCGGCGATTCGAGGACGTCCGGCTCCATCGTCGGGCTGATGAAGGCGAGCCCCGCAAACGCCCCGGGCATCGCCGCCCCGGCCCGCCCGACCCCGCACCCGCCCTGCGAGATGCCGGCCAGGTAGACCCGGGTTGTGTCGATCAGCCCGCCCGCGGTTGCCTGACTCACCGTCCACCGGACGGCCTCGACGGCGTCCGGGTGTTCCCAGTTACCGTACCCGAAGCTCGGGCAGACGACGCCGACGCGGTGCTCGTCGCAGAACCGCCGCCAGGCGTGCAGGTACAGGGCCGAGTTCGGGCCGTGACCGTGCAGGAAGACGACCAGGCCGAGCCGCTCGTGCCCGTCCCGCGGCCGGGGGATGTACGAGTAGACGTGGCCCCACCAGTGACGACCCGTGACGAACCACTGCCACGCAGCCCGATACCCCGGCCAGAGCGACCGGTAGGCCGGGTCGGCGTCCATTTCGGTCAACAGCCGCCGCATGACCCGGCGGGTCGTCCGGGCCTCGGCCCACCTTATCCACGGGTCGAGTCGGGTGACGAGACCGACCGCCACGCGGACCAGGTCGGTTTCGAGGGCCGACGGTGCCGACTGCCACCACCGTTGCCCCCAGTCCGGTCGGGCATCCGGCCAATAAGACCCCGGGCCGTACTCCCCCGGCGGCCGGGCCCGCGGGAGGGCAAAGAACCAGACCCAGAAGAGGAGGATCCAGGCGGAAAACGGTAGCCGGCTGGCCGACTCGCCGAGCCCCGGCTCGCCGAACAGGACGACCACCCAGACGTCGAACGCTAGCCAGGTCGCCCCGCACAGGCGGCCGGCCCAGGTCCGCCCGAAGACCAGCAGCAACGGCGCACCGAGCGGCATGCCGACCAGCCGCAGCGCGACGGCGACCGGCCACCTCATCGTCCCGGCGGCGGCCCGGGCCAGCTCAACCCGCCCACTTCCCACTCGGCCAGACATGGTCCTTCACCGGTTCGAGTACCCTCGCCACCTCGTCCAGTGTCCCACGGTCGGTCGGCTCCCGCAACGCCCGGAGGTTCGCGGCGAGTTCGTCCGGCTTGGCCGTCCCGGTGATGGTCGACGGGATGCGCTGCTCCGCGACGCAGAACTGGAGGGCCAGCACCTCCGGGTCGACGCCCCGGGCCCGGCACAGCTCGACGGCCGCCGCGCACGCCGCCTTCACCGCCGGCGGGGCCGGGTGCCACGGCGGCGGGCCGTGCCGCGACAAGAGGCCCATCGCCAGCGGCGAGGCGTTCAACACCCCCACCCCCCGGGCCTCGGCCGCCGGCCGCAGCTCCGTGACGAGCCGCGTGTTCTGGAGCGTGTAATGGCAGTACGAGATGACCACGTCGAGGTCACACCGCTCGACGGCCTGTCGCAACAGCCCGAGCGGGTAGCACGACATGCCGACGAACCGCGTCTTCCCCTCCTTCTTGAGCTGGTGCAGCACCGCGGCCGTGTCGGTGAAGACCCGGTCGGGGTCGTCGGCGAACTCGATGTCGTGGGCCAACAGGATGTCGACGTGGTCGGTCCGCAGCCGCCGGAGCGACCCTTCCAGGCAGGCCCGCATCCCGGCCGGGGTGAAGTCGAACACGGCCCGGTCGAGCCGCCCGGCCTTCGTGCAAAGGACCACCCGCTCCCGCCAGCCGCCGGCCAACACCTCGCCGAGAATCTCCTCCGACTTCCCCTTCCCGTAGTAGGCCGAGGTGTCGATCAGGTTGACCCCGGCGTCGACGGCGGCATGCACGCACGCCGCCACCTCCGCGACCGACACCGGGCCGTACTGCTGGCCGATGGCCGCCCCGCCCTGGGACAGGACCGACACCTCCAATCCCGCCCGACCTAGAGCGCGGTACTCCATACGTCACTCCCGTTGGGGAATGACGAATGACCCACCAATGACCCACCAATGACGAAGGCAGACGAGCGAAGCTTCCCTTCGTCATTGGTGGGTCATTGGTGGGTCATTCGTCATTCAGCCGGACGACAGCCCGGCGAGCGATCGACCGCTCGGCGGCCTCGATCATCGTCTGGGCGGTGATCGCGTCCTCCAAGGTACTCAGCGGCTTGGCGCCGTGCCGGAGGCAGTCGAGCAGGAAGTACCGGACCTCGTTGGTGATCGACCCCTGGTACGCCGTGTACGTCTGGCTGTGGACCAGCCCGGGCTTGATCTCGACGTGGTCCCGGTAGCTGTACCGGGTGCTCCCGGCCGTCCCGATCACCTTGACCATCACCGTCCACGGGTCGGCGGCGTGGTCGTCGGCCGCGAAGCTGGCGCAGAAGTGGGCCAGGGCGCCGTTGGCCAGCCGCATCTGCACCATCGCGATGTCTTCCTCGGGGTACTCCTGGTAGTGCAGCGTCGCCTTCATGGCGCACAGCTCGACCGGCCTGCCGACGAGGTAGAGCAGGATGTACGAGTGGTGCGTCAGGATTTGCCGGACCACCCCGGGGTAGCGCTTGGCCACCTCTTCCGGGTGGTGGATGTTGTACATGACGTAGGCCGAGACGATCTTCCCCAGGTCGCCGCCCTCGACCAGCTCCCGGGTCCGCATCATCCCGGACTCGTAGATGTAGTTGTGCCCGGGGAGGCATACGAGCCCCTTCGCCGCGGCCAGGGCCCGCATCTGTTCGATCTCGGCCACCGACACCCCGACCGGCTTCTCGACCAGGACGTGCTTGCCGGCGTTGAGTGCGAGCTTCGTGTAGTCGAGGTGGGTTTCGAGGTTGGTCAGGACGAACACGGCGTCGACGGCCGGGTCGGCGACCAACTCCTCGGGCGAGGCGTAGTTCCGGCAGCCGAACTCGGCGGCGCGTTGCTTGGCGCGGTCCTGGCCGCGGTTCCACAGCCCGACGAGCCTGGCCCCCGGGCACTTATTGACGGCCGCGGCGTGGAGGACGGCGATGTCCCCGGCCCCGACGAACCCGACGCCCAGCGTCTCCTTCTGCACCGGCATGGCCGCCTCCCGGGGGGTGGTGAGCCCCCAGTTGTAGCCGGCCGGGGCGGGGCGTGCAAGGACCCGGCCGCTTGCCGCCGCCCCGGGCGGCCGGCTAGGGTGAGGGTGCCGGCCGGCACCCCGCCCCCGGCCCCACCCCCGGAGCCGACACCGATGCGACCCGCCGCGTTCGTCCTGGCCCTGGCCGTCGCCGCCCCGGCGGCCGCCGGCGACCTGAAGTGGAACCTCAAGCAAGGGGACACGTTCTACGCCACCACCGTGGCCGAGAACGACATGACGGTCGAGGTGATGGGCAACACCCTGCCGATGAAGCAGACCATCACCTACGTCCTCCGGCTGAAGGTGACGGCCGCGTCCGCCGACGGCACCACCGTCGAGATGACCTACGCCGACGCGAAGATGGACCTCGGGGCCCCGGTCCCCGGGGTCGAGGCGATGGTCGACCGGATCAAGGGGGCGACCCTGACCGCCACCCTGACAAGAACCTGAAGGTGACCAAGATCGGCGGGTACGACAAGTTCATCGAGAAGGTGGTCGGGGACGACGAGGCGGCCAAGCAGCTGATGGCCGGGATGATGTCCGAGGACACCCTGAAGCAGGCGTTCGGCCAGGTCCTCATCCCCCTCCCGGGCGGGCCGGCCAAGGCCGGGGAGAGCTGGGCCCGGGAGGAGAAGGTCCCGTTCTCCGGGTTCGGCACCCTGACCACCAAGCGGAAGTTCACCCTGGAGGGGGAGAAGGACGGGGTGGCCACCATCAAGGAGACGGCCGAGGTGACGTTCAAGCCGGGCGACGGGGCCAAGGGCGGGCTGCCGTTCGAGATCACCGCCGGCGAGCTGGCCGTCAAGGACTACAAGGGGACCCACGAGTTCGACACCACGGCCGGCCGGCTGAAGCGGTCGAAGGTGTCGATGGGGATGGACGGGAAGCTGGCCGTCGAGGCGATGGGCCAGAAGATCGAGCTGACCCTGGGCGGAACTACCGCCAGCACCGTGACCGTCACCGACAAGGCCCCGAAGGGGGCGGCGGCCGACTGAACTCGGGAAGGCAAAAGGAAGAAGGAAAAAGGCAAAGCGGAAGGCTAACCGTTCCGCTTTGCCTTTTTCCTTCTTCCTTTTGCCTTCTTCAGTCCCGCCGCCACGTCGCCGCCCGCTGTTTCTCGGCCCTCTCCCGGTTCCGGCGGAAGATGCCCGGGGTCGGGTTGGTCGGCGGGGGTGGGGCCGGCCGGGGGAACAGCCCGAACGCCGTCCCGATCTTGGCGTACAGCTTGTCGATCAGGTCCGGCTGGGCCCCCGACGGCAGCGGCGGGGCCGGCCCGAGCGGGGCGACCACCAGATTCGGGTCGAGCCCGGCCTGCTTCAGCGGCTCGTACGGCTTGGTCGGGTCGTACGGCTTGGTCATCGCCCCGCCGGGGGCCGGGCCGACCGGCCGGCCGACCTTGGCCGTCGTCTGCCCGACCGGCTTGAGCTGGAACCCGGTCCCGACCTCCTGCCCGGGCATGGCGTTCTGCCCGGCCGCCAGCCCGGCGACCGCGCACACCGCCCCCGCCGCCAGCAGCCCCCGCATGGCAACACCCCCGGCCCGTGACCGCGCGTGAAGCCGGGGGTATGCCGTGAGTAGTTGGTTGTGTCAAGACCAGGATTCACCACAGAGAGGGTCCCCGCGCGGGCGGGGGGAGAGAGCACCGAGCAGACAAGAAGAGCAGAAAGAATTTTCAAACTCTCTGTCTTCTGCTGCTCGGTGCTCTCTCCCCCCGCCCGCGCGGGGACCCTCTCTGTGGTTAATCCCTCTTCCCGCTCCCGCCCGTCCGCCACACCGCGACCCACCGGGCCGCCGCCCACAGCACCAGCACGCACACGCACCCCACCACGAACACCGTCAGCCCGGTGCTCATGTACCCGGTGAGGGCCATCCGCCGCCCGGCCTCGCCGCCCATCTCCCGGCCGCCTTCGATCATCCCGGCGAACCGGCCGTTCACCAGCCGGGCCGCCGCCGTCAGGGTGGTCGTCATCACGAACAGCATCGGCACCACCGTGACGGCCGCGTACCGGCCCCGGCCGTGGTTCACCAGCCACGTCGTCACCAGGGCCAGGGCCAGCACCGCGAGGACCTGGTTGGCGACCCCGAACATCGGCCAGACGGTGTCGATCGACCCGGTGTAGACCAGCAGCCCCCACCCGGCCGTCACCAGGGCGCTGGCCAGCACCGCCCCCGGCAGCCAGTCCGGCCGGCCGAGCGGGGCGTACACCCGCCCGGCCGTCTCCTGGAGCAGGAACCGGGCGATCCGGGTGCCGGCGTCGATCGTGGTGAGGATGAACAGCGCCTCGAACATGATGGCGAAGTGGTACCAATACTTCAGCAGCCAGTCGCCGGTGACCCCGACCCACCGGAAGGCCTCGGCGAAGACGGCCGACATGCCGACCGCCAGCGTCACGGCCCCGCCGGTCCGGCCGCGGAGCGACTCGCCCCCGACCTGCTCCTCGACCTTCCCCAGGTCCAGGTGCTGCGGGCCGTCGACGTTGGCCGCGTGCAGCCGGTCGCGGGCCTCGGCCGGCAGCCGGGCCGGGTTCACCCCGTACTTCTGCTCGACCTCGGTGAGCTGGGCCTGGAACGCCTGGGCCCGCTCGATCGGGACGTTGATGTCGTAGTAGAGGTCCGGCGGCAGGGCCGAGGCCGCGACCAGGGCCGTCACCCCGACCAGCCCCTCGATCAGCATCGCCCCGTAGCCGATCGTCCGGACGTGCGACTCGCTCTCGATCATCTTCGGGGTGGTGCCGGACGAGACGAGCGAGTGGAACCCGCTGATCGACCCGCACATGACGCAGATGAACACGAACGGGAAGATCGGGGCCGGGACGCCCGGGACGCCGAGGAACGTCGGCCCGCCACCTGAGAACACCTCGTTCAGCGGCGGGGCGTGGAGCGGCGGGTTGGCCACGCACACGCTGACCACCAGAAGGGCGACGGTGCCGATCTTCAGGAAGCTCGACAGGTAGTCGCGGGGGCCGAGCAAGAGCCAGACCGGCAGCACCGCGGCGATGAAGCCGTAGACGCACAGGGCCAGGATGGTCTGGTCGCGGCTGAGCGAGAAGTACCCTTCGAGCGGCGACCCGGGGACCCAGTTGCCGGCGATGACCGCCCCGAGGGTCAGGAGCCCGCCGCCGATGGAAGCTTCGACGATCCGCCCCGGCCGGATGCGGTACATCCACAGCCCGACGAGCAGGGCGATGGGGATGGTGCAGGCGATGGCGAACGTCCCCCACGAGCTGCCCGGGATGACCTGGGTGCAGCCGGCGGGGAGGGTGAGGATCAGGTGCGACTCGCCCCCCTCTCGGAATCGCAGCAAGTGGTGGACGGAGTGCGGGGCGCCGGGGATGCGGACCCGGAACGATTCCGACCGGAGTACGGGCGCGGCCTGTCCCGGGTAGGCGACCCGGCAGCCGGGCGGGAGGACCCACACCTCGTCGTCCGGGGCCGTCCGGCCGTCGGCCCCCGGCCACCGCTCGTCCGAGACGATCACCACCGTTCCCACCGGCAGCTTGGCCTCCTCGCCGCCGAGGGCCTTGACGACCACGATCCCGAGCCCGGCCAGGGCGATCACCACGATGAACAGGATGGCCGCCGAGGCGATGGCCGCGGCCGGCCCGCCCAGCTCCCGGCGGGCGATCTCGGCCAGCGACTTGCCGTCGCTCCGCACACTCGCCGCCAGCACCAACATGTCCTGCACCGCCCCGGCCAGGCAGACGCCGATCACCAGCCAGAGCAACCCGGGCAGGTAGCCGTACTGGATGGCCAGGACCGGGCCGATCAGCGGGCCGGCCCCGCTGATGGCCGCGAAGTGGTGGCCGAAGAGGACCCACTTGTTCGTCGGGACGTAGTTCTGGCCGTCGTTCAGGCGGTTGGCGGGTGTGACCCGGCTGCCGTCGAGGGCCGCCACCTTCGCGGCCAGGAAGGCCGAGTAGTAGCGGTACGCCACCGCCAGGCAGCAGAGCACCCCGAGCATGACCGGCAGGGCGTGCAGGACGAGCCGGCCGGTCCGCGGGTCGTGGTCCCAGAGTGTGACGGCGAGGAGCTGCATGGCGGCCCGGGGTGAGGCAGGGCGGGGTCGGAGTGTTGACAGGATAACAGGATCGACGAGACGGCGGAAACCCGGGCTGCTGGTCGACATCCGGTCCCGTCCTGTGATCCGGTCAAAAACTCCGCCTCCGCCCCGCCCGCCCCGGGGGCTGACGCCCCCGGTTCGCGGCCATAGCTTACCCCGTATCGCGGGCCGGACGCCCGCCTCTCCACCGACTCGCGGACCAAGTACCCATGACGACCGCCCCGCTCCGATACGGCCTGTTCGCCGTCTTCCTGCTCGGGCTGGCCGCCGGCCCGGCCGCCGCCGCCCCGGCGTCCGCCGAGACGGGCCGGGGGGGCGGCGCCGCCCCGGCCCGGACCGGCGGGGGCGAGGCCAGCCTCGTCCTCCCGGACCTGAACGGGGCCAAGTTCTTCGGCGACTCGGTCGGCGGGAAGGACCTGTTGTACTCCGGGCTAATCGTCTCGGCCCTCGGGCTCGGGTTCGGGCTGTTGGTGTACAGCCAGCTCAAGAACATGCCGGTCCACTCGTCCATGCGGGCGGTCAGCGAGCTGATCTACGAGACGTGCAAGACGTACCTGGTCACCCAGGGGAAGTTCCTGGCCGTCCTGTGGCTGTTCATCGGGGCCATCATCGCCGTCTACTTCGGGGCCCTGGCCGAGTTCCCGGACCCGGCCACCGGACAGCCGACGACCGGGTTCCCGCCGGACCGGATCGCCGTCATCCTGGCGTTCAGCGTGGTCGGCATCCTGGGCAGCTACGGGGTGGCCTGGTTCGGCATCCGGGTGAACACGTTCGCCAACAGCCG
>JAIEQO010000486.1 GCA_019747655.1 Gemmataceae bacterium
CACCGGCCGGCGGGGGATTACCGCCGCTGAACCTTCCCGGCGGCCCGTCGGTCCCGGCCGGCACCCCGGGCGGTGGGCCGGTTCCCGATCCACTGCCGCCCCCGGCCGACGGTGGCCCGGGCTCGATCCCGCCGGGCGGCATCCCCGGCGGGCCGGGCGGAGGTTCGACCGGCTCGACGACGTAACCGGAACACCGGCCGGGCGGGGGCAAACCCCGCCCGGCCGGCCCGCTACCCGGTCAGGCGGACTTGTGCGACCTCGGCCGACCGGCCGCCGGCCGACACCCGGAAGTACACGATCAGTGGGCCGACGAACGTCACCCGCAGGTCGCCCCACCGGGACTCGCCCTCCTGCTCGGGGTTCTTCGACAGCCGGCCGACGACCGTCCCGACCGCGATGGCCAACTCGATCTGCCGGTCCGGGTTGGCGACCAACATGGCCGCCACCTCGGCGAACGCCTCGTCCGACCAGTCGACCTCGGACATCACTTTCCCCCCAGCAGCTTGAGCACCTCGGCCGTCGAATGCCGCTTGGGGTTGGCCAGTGCCCGCCGGCAGTCCTCCTCCGTCACCTCCGGCCGCCCGCCGGCCGCAGCCGTTTCCAGCCGGGCCAGCCGGTCGGGGGTCAGGAAGTACCCGACCGGGGTTCCGTCGGGGGCGGCGAGCGGCACCCGCCCGCCGTTCGCGGTCAGCTTGGCGATCAGCTCCGGGTCGATCGTGATCGGGGTCATGGATGTCCTCCGTGGTTCGCCCGGATTATACCCGCCCCGGCCGGGCCGGCTCAACGTCCCGGTTGGCCGCCGGCGGCCGGGTCGGCACAATAACCGGATGTCCCACCGCCCCTCGTTCGCCGAGTTCGCCGCCCTCGCCCGCGGCCACACCGCCGTCCCGGTCTACCGCCGGCTCACGTCCGACTCGCTCACCGCCGTCTCGGCCTTCGCCCGGATCGAGGACGGGGACCGGGCGTTCCTGTTCGAGAGCGTCGTCGGCGGCGAGCGGGTCGGCCGGTACAGCTTCCTCGGCACCGGCCCGTTCCTCACGTTCGAGGCCTACGGCAACCGCGTCCGCACCCGCACGGCTGACGGCCCGTGGGCCGAGTCCGCCTCCCCCGACCCGCTCAAGGCGCTCGAAGAGCTGATCGCCGAGTACCGCGCCCCGCAGCTCCCGGGGCTGCCCCGGTTCTGCGGCGGGGCCGTCGGGTACGCCGGGTACGACGCCGTCCGGTACGTCGAACGCCTGCCGAACGCCCCGCCCGACGACCGCGGCCTGCCCGACCTCTGCTTCGGCTTGTTCGACCGGATGGTGGTGTTCGACCACGTCGCCAAGACGGTGCTCGTCGTCGCCCACTGGACCGGTGGGGCCGGCGACGACCTGCGGACCGGGTACGCCGACGCCTGCCGGCGGGTGGATGAGCTTGTCGACCGTCTTCAGCAGCCGACCGCCGAGCTGCCGCTCAGGGACATCGACCCCCTCGCCCCTCGCCCCTCGCCCCCCGCCCCTCGGGTCTCGTCCAACTTCACCCAGCCCGGGTACGAGTCCGCGGTCCGCCGGGCGGTCGAGTACATCACCGCCGGCGACGCCTTCCAGGTCGTCCTCAGCCAGCGGTTCCGGGCCGAGACGCAAGCCCGCCCGTTCGACGTGTACCGGGCCCTGCGGGTGGTCAACCCGTCCCCGTTCATGTTCTACCTCCGGGCCGGCGACGCCACCCTGGTCGGGGCGTCGCCCGAGATCATGTGCCGGGTGGACGGCGGGGAGGTGGTCAACCGCCCGCTGGCCGGGACCCGCCGCCGCGGCCAGTCCCCCGACGCCGACCGCCGGCTGGCCGAGGAACTGGTCGCCGACCCGAAGGAGCGGGCCGAGCACATCATGCTCGTGGACCTCGCCCGGAACGACGTGGGGCGGGTTGCCGAACTCGGGTCGGTCAAGGTGGCCGATCTCTTGACCGTCGAGCGGTACAGCCACGTCATGCACCTGTCGAGCACGGTGACGGGCCGGCTCCGGGCCGGGCTGACCGCCTTCGACGCCCTCCGGGCCGCGCTGCCGGCCGGCACCCTGAGCGGGGCCCCGAAGGTCCGGGCGATGGAGATCATCGACGAGCTGGAGCCGCACCGCCGGGGGCCGTATGGTGGAGCGGTCGGCTATGTTGACTTCGGCGGCGACATGGACACCTGCATCGCCCTGCGGACGATGGTGGTCCGGGGCACCACCGCGGACGTGCAGGCCGGGGCCGGGGTCGTGGCCGACAGCGACCCGGCGGCCGAGTACCAGGAGACCGTCAATAAGGCGATGAGCCTGCTCCGGGCGCTGGAAGTCGCCGAGACGCAGTTGTAACCGAAAACCGTTCACCACAGAGAGGGTCCCCGCGCGGGCGGGGGGGAGAGGGCACCGAGCGGACAGGAAGAATTAGATTTGAAACTTCGGTCCTGTCTGCTCCGTGTTCTCTGTGACTCTGTGGTTAATCCGTCTTAGGGCGGGAGGCGACCATGCGGCTGCTCATGTCTGTGCTCGCGGCCGTCGCCGCCGCCACCGGGGTGGTCGCCGTCCTGGCCGACCCGCCCAAGCCGCCGGCGGCCGCCGACCCGCCGGCCCGGCTCGACCGCATCAAGGCGGCCAAGATGCCGGCCGTCACCAAGCCGGTCATGTTCGACACCCCCGAGGCCGACGCCATCCTGTCGGCCCTCGAAGTGTTCCCCCCGGACAACCCCTGGAACACCCCCGTCGCCGACTGGCCGGTCCACCCGGACTCGGCCAAGCTGGTCGCCTCGGTCGGGGCCGACAAGCCGCTGCGGTATAACCCGGACATGGGCTTCGTCCTCGTCCCGCCGGACCAGCCGAAGGTGCCGGTGAAGGTCACCGCCTACGCGGGCGAGTCGGACAAGGGGCCGTTCCCGGTCCCGGGCATCACCCCGATCGAGGGCTGGCCGGTCTTCTACCTCCGCAACCCGAAGCTCAAGGGGCTGACCCTGGACGAGGTCCAGCGGAACACCCGGAACGAGGACGGCGACCGGCACGCCATCGTGGTCGACCCGACGAACCGGAAGCTCTACGAGTTCTTCGGCACCTGGAAGACGGCCGGCGGGTGGCTGGCGGCCCAGGCCTCGGCCTTCGACCTGGCCAGCAACAAGCTCCGGCCGGACGGGTGGACCTCGGCCGACGCCGCCGGGCTGCCGATCTTCCCGGCCGTGGTCCGGTACGACGAGCTGAAGCGGGGGATGGTCGACCACGCCCTGCGGGTGACGGTCCGGCGGTCCCGCAAGGCGTATGTGTACCCGGCCACCCACTTCGCCAGCCGGCTCAACGACCCGAGCCTGCCCCGGATGGGCGAGCGGTTCCGGCTGCGGCAGGACTTCGACGTGTCCGGGTTCTCGCCCGAGGTGCAGGCCATCCTGAAGGGGCTGAAGCGGTACGGGATGCTGGTGGCCGACAACGGGATCGAGTGGGCGGTGTCGGTCACGCCCGACCCCCGCATCCCGGTCCTGCACGCCGAGCTGCGGAAGGTGAAGGGGTCGGACTTCGAGGCGGTCGTCCCGCCGCCGGGGTACAAGCCGCCGAAATGACTCCGGGCGAACCGCGACCGTGAGGGAGCGGGTGGGTCGGCACACCCGCTCCCTCACGGTCGCGGTTCCCCAAGACCGGTTGGTCCCATGCCCCACCCCCCCACCGGCCGGCTCGCCCCGTCCCCGACCGGGGCCCAGCACGTCGGCAACGCCCGGACGTACCTGGTCGCCTGGCTGATGGCCCGGAGCCGGGGCGGCCGGGTCGTCCTGCGGATCGAGGACATCGACTCGCCGCGGGTGAAGCCCGGGGCGGCCGAGCAGGCGATGGCCGACCTCCGCTGGCTCGGGCTGGATTGGGACGGTAAGCCGGTCGTCCAGACGCACCGGCTGCCGCTCTACGAGGCGGCCCTCGCCGACCTCCGCCGGCTCGGCCTCGTCTACCCGTGTACCTGCACCCGGGGGGACGTGGCGGCCGCGGCCAGCGCCCCGCACGCCGGCCCCGAGCCGCCATACCCCGGCACCTGTTCGCACCGCACCCCGGCCGACGCCGACCGGCTGGCCGCGGCCGGGACGCCGCTCGCCTGGCGGTTCCGGGTGGCGGACGCGCCAGGTCGGGGGAATGTTCGGGTGGCCGGGGTTGGAGTCCCGGCTTCAGCCGGGCCCGACCCCCGCCCGCCTAAAGGCGGGACTCCAACCCCGGCCCGCTCCGCCGCGAAGCACAGTCCCTGCCGCGGTATCGAAGGCTCCGCCCCGGCCACCCAACCCGACGCCGGGCACAACTCGCCGGCGTTCGTGGACCTCTTCGCCGGCGAGGTCCGCATCGACCTGCGGCGGGTCGGCGGCGACTTCGTGGTGTGGAAGGCGGCCGGGACGCCGGCGTACCAGCTCGCGGTGGTGGTGGACGACGCCGAGATGGGCGTGACCGAGGTGGTCCGGGGCGACGACCTGATCCCGTCGACGCCGCGGCAACTGCTCCTGTACCGGGCGCTCGGGCTGAGCCCGCCGCGGTTCGCCCACGTCCCGCTGGTGGTCGGCGGGGACGGCCGGCGGCTGGCCAAGCGGCACGGCGACACCCGGCTGTCGGCTTTACGGGATGCCGGCGTCACGCCCGAGGCGCTGGTCGGGCTGTTGGCGTGGTCGTGTGGGTGGCAGGCCGAGGTAACGCCGGTGTCGGCGGCGGACCTCCTGCCGCGATTCCGGCTCGACGCGATCCCGAAGGAGCCGTTCACGCTGACGGCGGGGTTGCTGAAGGCGATCGGATATGACCCCGTCGGGCGGACCGCGTGAGCCGGACGGGGGGGCCGCGTCGCCCCGAAGGGGCGTCCGGGAATAGCCCGGGGTGAAACCCCGGGTTGGGGTCCCAGGATCGAGCGGAGCCCCGTAGGGGTGACCCGCGGGATGAGGGTCGCCCCTACGGGGCTCCGGGTTTGTGTTGGCCGTGGACCCGGGGTTTCACCCCGGGCTATTCCCGGACGCCCCTTCGGGGCGGCGAATGCGACGGGCGGACCGTCCGCGGTCCGCCCGGCCCGCCCTCCAGATGCCGGGAGGTCCCGGCCAGACCGGACCGCCCCGCCGAGCTTGTTTCTGCGATACCTAGTAGTATACTTTTGGCGAACCCACCCGCCCGGGGTTCGGCCGATGGTGCCGATCCGCCAACGCCCGCCGTTCGTCCACAACCCCGCCTTCGACGAGGACTGGCACGACGCCGGGTTGGGCGACGAGGAGCTACGCGAGCTGTGCGAACGGCTCGTCGCCGACCCGGCCAGCGGCGACCCGGTCGAGGGGGCCGGCGGGCTGCGGAAGACGCGGGTGGCCCTGCCGGGCAGGGGCAAGCGGGGCGGGGCCCGGGTCGGGTACGCGGCGTTCCCGGCCTACGGGGTGATCTACCTCGTCCTCGTGTACCCGAAGAGCGAGGAGGCGGACCTGTCCGCCGCCGACCGGAGGTCGGTCGCGGCCGAGTTGGTCGAGTTCGAGGAGCTGTTGGCGTTCTGGGCCGCCCGGCGGGCCAAGGCGAAGGGGAGGACGAGGCGTGGCTAAGAAGCCGGCGACCGGCGGCAAGGCCGCCCGGGTGAGGACCGAAGCCGTCGCGGACCGGACACACGGGGACGGGACGACCGCGTTCGGCCGGCGGGTGGTGTCCGGGATGCGGGCGGTCAACGCCGCCCTCCGGGCGGACGGGCTCGCGGAGGTCGGGAAGAAGCTGACGGCGCGCCGGCTCAAGCGGGCCGCCCTCCCGAGCGTGCCCGCTGACCCCGCCGCGGTCGTCGGCGTCCGGGCCGCGGTCGGGGCCAGCCAGGCGGCGTTCGCCGCCCTGCTGGGGGTCTCGGTCGGCGCCGTCCGCGGGTGGGAGAAGGGGACCAAGAAGCCGTCCCGGATGGCCGCCCGGTTCCTGGGGGAAATCCGAGGCGACCCGGGCTACTGGAAGCGGCGGGTGGCCGAGGCGGTCGCGGCCGGCGGCTGAGCCGTCGATGCGAACACGAGGGGTCCCTCGTAGGGTGGGTCGAGCGTCCCTGCCGGGACGCGAGACGCACCGGCGATGCGTGGTGCGTCTCGCGTCCCGGCAGGGACGCTCGACCCGCCCTACCAAAGGCCGGCACCCCGCAGGTCCGTGGGTCTGCGGGGTGCCGTGACTCGTCACACGCGGCCTGTCGTTACTTGTCCCCGAGGGCCTTCTTGATGTCGTCCTCCAGGGTCGTCACCTGGGCGTTCCGGTTCAGCACCTTGCCGTCCTTCCCGGCCACCAGCAGGTGCGGGACGACCATCACCCCGTACCCGGCCGCCAGCGGGCTCCCGTCCAGCCCGCCGGCCGCGTGCAGGTGGGTCCCCGGCAGCCCGGTCGCGGCCACCGCGTCGGCCGCCTGCTTGGGGGTGTCGTCCAGGTTCACCGTCACGATCGCCAGCCCCTTCGGGCCGTACTTCTCGGCCAGCTCCTTCAGCTTCTTGGCGTCCTCGCCCAGGGTGTTGCTCCAGGCGGCCCAGTAGTACACCACCACCGCCTTGCCGGCGAGCTGGCCGTGGGTGAACTGCGCGCCGGACCCGAGGACCGGCCCCTGGATGGCCAGCGGCTGCCCCTCGGCGTCCAGCCGCCGGACGGCCCCGGCCGCCTTCCCGGCGTTCGCGTGCCCGCCGTAGTTCTTCACCAGCTTGCCGTACCACTCCTTGGCCTTCGCCTCCCCGTCCTTGCCGGCGAACTCGTAGGCCATCGCCAGCCGCAGGACCGCCTCGCCGGCGTCCTCGCTACTCGGGTGGTTGTTGATGAACGCCTCCAGCCCGGCCCGCCACCGCTCCTGAATCTTGCCGATATCGCCCTTGCCGTCCGCCAGCTCCATCCCGTGCTCGGCCACCAGGAGGCGGAACGCCGAGTACGGGGCCAGCGCCCCCTTCCCCTGGGCCAGGTTGTGGTTCAGCTCCTGGAGCCGCTTGTGGGCCGGGTTCCCCGGCTTGCCCGACACCTCGGCCGCGGCCGCCAGGCTGTCCACCAACAGCCGCACCCAGTCGGCCTGCTTGTCGGCCGGGGTCTTGGCGATGATCTGCTCCAGGATCGCCGCCCGCTTGGTGTGGTACTCGGCCTGCTTGGGCGGGGTGTCGGCGTCCGGGGCCGTCTTGTCGTGCTCGTGGAGTTGGGTGACGAGATCGCGGTTGGCGTCGGTCACGGCCGGGCCGGTCCCGGTGGACGGGGTGTGTTCGAGGGCGGTCGGGGCCCCGGCGGCCGGCCCCTCGACCACCTTCCAGGCCCGCCCGACCAACAGCAGCTCGCCGGTCTGGAGGAAGTGGGTCTTGTCCTTGTCCTGGATCAGCACCGCCCCGTTCTTGTGGACGGTCAGGTCCTGCACCCCCGCGCCGAAGGCGTCGCCGGGCGTGGTCTGCGGGGCGGCCAGTTGCAGGTGGACGAACTTGGCCTCGGGCGACAGGTTCAGCGTCTTCGCGGCGTCGGCCAGCCGCTTCGCCGCCCCGGCCGCCCGCTCCTTGATCTTGGCCGCCTCGCCGGCCGGCAGCCCGAGGGCCTTCAGGTGCTCGTCCGAGACGACCAGGGCCTTGAGCCGGTTGGCGTCGTTGGCCGCGACCGCCGCCACCAGCTCCTGGCCGACTTCTTCGGGGGAGATGACGGCCCACTCGTCGATGGTCCCGTTCTTGTCCTTGTCCAGGCCCCACTTGCCGCCGTTGGCCCCGAGCCAGCGGTACGAGTGCGGCTCGGCGGCCGACGGCGGGACCACCTCGCGGTAGACCTCAACCCCGTCGGCGTAGTACGAGACGATGTTGAACTGCTTGTTGTCGTAGGTGACGAACTGGCGGGCCGGCCGGCCCTGGGCGTCGAGCAGCCGGTAGCCCATGTTCGACCCGGCCTGCTGGCCGGGGATCGGCTCGACCTTGTA
Organism: Gemmataceae bacterium; assembly: GCA_019747655.1. Lineage (GTDB taxonomy): Bacteria > Planctomycetota > Planctomycetia > Gemmatales > Gemmataceae > Urbifossiella. Next base: position 7,870 of record JAIEQO010000486.1, read on the forward strand.
CCGGCCGACCTGGTCGGCCGCCGGGGGTTGGACGTTCACCCCCGGCTGGCGGGGCTTGGCGGCCAGCGCCTGGTCGACGGTGAGGGCCGGGAGCTGGGCGGTGGCGGTGAGGCCGAACCCGGCCCAGAGGGTGAGGGTGGCCAGGGCCTTGATCGTGATCCGCGGGGTCGCCATCCGTGGGCTCCTCCTGGGCGCGGCCCCGCCGGGGCGGGGAATCCGCGCGGAACAACGGGCACAACCGTTTTCGGCAGCCTGCGGGGACCGGGTTGAGGGGAAGCGGCGGACCCGGCGAGCGGGGTCCGCGTGTTCTGGGCGAGCGGGGGGCGTGAGAAGACGAAAACGACCCCACCCCCCGGCCCCCTCCCCCGCAGGGAGAGGGGGAGGAAGACAGGAGCCGGCCCCTCGTTTGGTCCCCCCTCCCCCCGCGGGGGAGGGGGTTAGGGGGTGGGGTCTCTTCATTCCCCCTCGCCCCTGGCCGCTATTTTCTTAACCCACTTTACAAAATCCCCTTCCCGGCCCGTTGCCCGCCTGATACCTTCAACTCCACCCCCATGCCCACCCACACGCACCGCCCGCCGGCGGTCACGGCCCTGCGGCCGGCCCTGGTCGGGAAGCTGAACGAGCGGCAGGTGCTGCGGGTCCTCCAGGCCCGCGGGCCGCTGTCCCGGGCCGAGGTCGCCCGGGCCAGTGGGCTGAGCCCGCCGACCGTGTCGAAGGCGGCGGCTTCACTGCTGCGGGGCGGGTTGCTGGAGGAGGCGGCGGCCCCGGGGCCGGGCGGGCGGGGGCGGCCGGCCCCGAAGCTGCGGCTGGCCACCGCCACCGCCCAGGTGCTCGGGGTGGCGGTCGACGCCGGGCACTGCGAGGTGATGGCGGCCGGGCTCGACGGCACCCCCCAGGCCGAGGTCGTCGCCGTCCCGACCCCGGGGACGTACCCGGCCCTGCTCGACGCCCTGGAGGCGGCCGCCCGGGGGCTGATGGCCCGGCCGGGGGTGGCGACGCTCGGGGTCGGGGTGAGTCTGCCCGGGCTGGTCGACTACCGCAAGGGGTGCGGGGTCCTGTCCCCGAACGTCCCGATGACCGACGGGCACGGCCCGGCCCGGGACCTGTCGGCCCGGCTCGGGGTGCCGGGGGTGCTGCTCCAGGAGCTGCACGCCCTTTGCCTGGCCGAGCGGCACTACGGGCTGGCCCGGGGGATGGACGACTTCGCCGTCCTGGACGTGGGCACCGGGGTCGGGCTGGCGGTGATGACCGGCGGCCGGCTGTTGACCGGGCACAGCGGGCTGGCCGGGGAACTCGGGCACGTCACGGTGGTGCCGGACGGCGGCCGGTCGTGCGGGTGCGGGAACCGGGGCTGCCTGGAGACGGTGGCCAGCGACACGGCCCTGGCCGCCCGGGCGTCCGAGAAGCTCGGCCGGGCGGTCGACGTGGACGAGGTGGTGGACCTGCTGAAGGCCGGGAAGGTGGACCTTGCGGCCGAGCTGGCCGAGGCGGCGAAGTACCTGGGGGTCGGGGTGGCGGCGGTGGTGAACCTGTTCAACCCGGCCACCCTGTTCGTCCACTCCCGGCTGTTCGGGGCGGCCGACGGGCTGTTCGAGGCGGTGGTCGCCCGGGCCGGGCGGTCGGCCCTGCCGCCGTCGTTCGCCGACTGCCGGGTGGTCCGGGGGCAGGGGAGCCAGCGGCAGGGGGCGGTGGCCGCCGCCGTCCAGCACCTGACCGACGCCGTCGCCGGGGTCGGGTGACGGCGGGCCAGGGGTTTGCACCCCTGGCCCCACTCGTTCCCACGCTCCGCGTGGGAACGCCCTCTTCGCCGCTCCGCGGCCGGAGGTCGGATGAGCCGGGACCGCTACCGGGTCTTCGAGACAACCTACCCGTACTTCCTGACCTGCACCGTCGTGGGGTGGCTGCCGGTGGTTACCCGGCCGGAGTGCGTCGAGATCGTGCTGGATTCGTGGCGGTTCGTCCAGGACGCGGGCCGCCTGCGGCTGTTCGGGTACGTCGTGCTGGAGAACCACCTGCACTTCATCGCGGCGGGGGAGCGGCTGGCCGACGACGTGGGCGACTTCAAGTCGTTCACCGCCCGCAAGGTGATCGACCGTCTCAAGGCGAAGGGTGAGGACGCGCTCCTGCGGCAGCTCGCCCGAGAGAAGCTCGCCCACCGGGCCGACCGCCCGTACCAACTGTGGCAGGAGGGGAGTCACCCCAAGCAAGTCACCGGGGACGAAATGATGGTCCAGAAGTTGGAGTACATCCACGCCAACCCGGTGAAGCGCGGCTACGTCGACGACCCGACCCACTGGCGGTACTCCAGCGCCCGGAACTACCATGGGCTGCCGGGGCTCCTGGCTGTAACGACCGACTGGAAGTAGGACGCGAACCCGCCGCGGAGCGGCGAAGGGGCATTCCCACGCGGAGCGTGGTAACGAGGACAAACGGACAGAGAAACCCTGAACCCTGGTGCCCACGCTCCGCGTGGGCACACCGCCCGGACGCTCCGCGTCCCTCGGCTCAAACTCGAACTTGACCCCGCCGCGGAGCGGCGAAGAGGCATTCCCACGCGGAGCGTGGGAACGAGGAGTTAGGTATGCGGTTGCCCCTCCCCCTGCTCGCGCTCGTCCTGGCCGCGGCCCCGGCCGTGGCCGCCGACCCGCCGAAGCTGAGCGTCCTGTTTCTGGGCGACAACGGCCACCACCGCCCGGCCGACCGGTTCGCCCAGCTCCAGCCGGTCTTCGCCGGCCGGAACATCGCGCTGACGTACACGGGTAAGCTGGACGACCTGAACCCGAAAACCCTGGCCGGGTACGACGGGCTCATCGTCTACGCCAACCACGAGAAGATCACCCCCGAGCAGGAAAAGGCGCTCCTCGACTACGTGGCGTCGGGCAGGGGCTTCGTCCCGGTCCACTGCGCCAGCTACTGCTTCCTCAACTCGCCCAAGTACGTCGCCCTCGTCGGGGCCCAGTTCCGCAGCCACGGCACCGGCACCTTCCGCACTGATGCGGTCCAGCCCGCCCACCCGCTGATGGCCGGCTTCCAGGGCTTCGGCAGTTGGGACGAGACCTACGTCCACCACAAGCACAACGAGAAGGACCGGACGGTCCTGGAGGTCCGGACCGACGGCGACCTGAAGGAGCCGTGGACCTGGGTGCGGACCGAGGGCAAGGGCCGCGTCTTCTACACCGCCTGGGGCCACGACCAACGGACCTGGGGCCACCCCGGGTTCCAGAACCTGCTCGAACGCGGCGTCCGCTGGGCCTGCGGCCAGGACCCGGCCCTCGCCGGGCCTTACTTCGACCGGCCGAAGATGACCGAGCTTCGCAAGGACGTGGCCCCGTTCGAGCACGTCCCGGCCAAGGTCCCGTTCTACCCGAAGAGCGACAAGTGGGGCGTCACCGGCGAGCCGATCCCGACCATGCAGAAGCCGCTCTCCCCGGCCGAGAGCGTCAAGCACTACGTCACGCCGGTCGACTTCGAGGTCCGGACGTTCGTGACCGAGGAGAAGCTCGGCGGCAAGCCCATTGCGATGGCCTGGGACGAGCGGGGCCGGCTCTGGCTGTCGCTCACCCGCGACTACCCGAACGAGATGCAGGCCCCGGGCAAAGGCCGGGACCGGATCGTCGTCTGTGAAGATGTGGACGGCGACGGCGTCTGCGACACCGTCACGACGTTCGCCGAGAACCTGAGCATCCCGACCAGCCTGCTGCCCTACGCCGGCGGGCTGATCGTCCACCAGGCCCCGGTGACGCTGTTCTTGAAGGACACCGACGGCGACGGCAAGGCCGACGTGCGGCAGGAACTGCTCCGCGGCTGGGCCACCAACGACACCCACGCCGGGCCGAGCAACCTGCACTACGGGTTCGACAACTGGGTGTACGGGGTGGTCGGGTACGCCGGGTTCCGCGGTACGGTGAACGGCGAGGCTGTCAACTTCCGCCAGGGATACTACCGGTTCAAGGTGGAGAAGGCAGACCCCACCCCCAACCCCTCCCCCGCGGGGGGAGGGGAGAAGGATCGGACTCCCCCTCCCCCCGCGGGGGAGGGGGCCGGGGGGTGGGGTCTCTTAAAAGTCACCAAGATCGAGTTCCTCCGCAGCGTCAACAACAACACCTGGGGCCTGGCCTTCGACGAGGCCGGGCAGCTCTTCGGCTCGACGGCCAACGGCTGCCCGCTGGTCCA
>JAIEQO010000336.1 GCA_019747655.1 Gemmataceae bacterium
GGTGGGGTCTCTCCCGACCCCCTCCTCGTCCGCGGCCTCGTCCCCAAAACCACCCTCATCGACGCCATCCTCCCCCCGAAGGTGGAACGCTTCCCGTGGGCCGGGCACCTCGGCCTCCAGCTCGTCCCGCAGGTCGTGGCCGCGGTGGACGAGGGCCGGACGGCCCTCGTCTTCACCAACACCCGGGCCCAGACCGAGCAGTGGTATCAAGCCCTCCTCGCCGCGAAGCCGGACTGGGCCGGGCAGATCGCCCTGCACCACGGGTCGCTGGACAAGAAGGTCCGGGACTGGGTCGAGGACGGGCTCCGGGCCGGGACCCTGCGGTGCGTCGTCTGCACCTCGACGCTCGACCTCGGGGTCGACTTCGCCCCGGTCGACCGCGTCCTGCAAATCGGCAGCCCGAAGGGGGTGGCCCGGCTGATGCAGCGGGCCGGGCGGAGCGGCCACCGCCCCGGCGTCCCCAGCCGGGTGACGTGCGTGCCGACCCACGCCCTGGAACTGGTCGAGTTCGCGGCCACCCGGGACGCCGCGGTCGCCGGCCGGATCGAGGGGCGGGCGCCGCTGGCGAAGCCGCTCGACGTGCTCGCCCAGCACCTCGTCACCGTCGCCCTCGGCGGCGGGTTTCGGGCCGACGAACTGTATGACGAGGTCCGCTCGACCTACTCGTACCGCGACCTGACCGAGGACGAGTGGGGGTGGGTGCTCGACTTCGTGGTCCGCGGCGGCGACTCGCTGCGGGCCTACCCCGAGTACCGGCGGGTGGTGCTGGCCGACGACGGCCTGTTCAAGGTCGAGGACGCCCGCATCGCCCGGTTCCACCGGATGAGCGTCGGCACCATCGTCGGCGAGTCATCAATCCGGGTCCGGTTCGTCCGCGGGCCGGTCCTCGGGACGATCGAGGAGTCGTTCCTGGGCCGGCTCAAGCCGGGCGACCACTTCCTGTTCGCCGGCCGGCTGCTGAAGCTGGTCCGGGCCCACGAGATGACGGCCTGGGTGCGGAAGGCGACGGGGGCGAAGCCGGCGGTCCCCCGCTGGGCCGGCGGGCGGATGCCGCTGTCGGGGGAACTCGCGGCGGGGGTCCGGGCCAAGCTGGAGGAGGCCCGGGACGGGGCGTACCGCGACCCGGAGCTGCTCGCCGTCCGGCCGATCCTGGAGCTGCAACGCCGCTGGTCGGCCCTGCCCGCGGCCGACGAACTGCTGGTCGAGCGGGTGCGGACCCGGGAGGGGCACCACCTGTTCGTCTACCCGTTCGAGGGCCGGTCGGTCCACGAGGGGCTGGCGGCACTGCTGGCATACCGGCTGAGCCGGCGGGCCCCGGTGACGTTCACCATCGCCGTCAACGACTACGGGTTCGAGCTGCTCAGCCCGGAGCCGGTCGATGTCGAAGACCCCACCCCCCGGCCCCCTCCCCCACAGGGAGAGGGGGTGAAGGACTGGCGGTCTGTTCTTCCTCCCCCTCCCCCCGCGGGGGAGGGGGCCGGGGGGTGGGGTCCCTTGCTCTCCCCCGACGACCTGGCCGCCGACATCCTGTCGAGCTTGAACGCGACGGAACTCGCCCGGCGGGCGTTCCGGGAGATCGCCCGGGTGGCCGGGCTGGTCTTCCCCGGGTTCCCGGGGTCGGGCAAGACGGCCCGGCAGCTCCAGGCGTCGAGCAACCTGTTCTTCGAGGTGTTCCGGGAGTACGACCCGGGCAACCTGCTGCTCGAACAGGCCAACCGGGAGGTGCTGGAGCGGCAGTTGGACGAGTCCCGACTGCGGGCCGCGCTGGACCGGCTCGGCCGGGCCGAGGTGGTCGTCACCCACCCGCCCAGGCCGACGCCGCTGGCCTTCCCGCTGCTGGTCGACCGGCTCCGGGAGTCGGTCAGCTCGGAGACGCTGGCCGACCGCGTCCGGCGCATGCAGAAGGAGTACGAGCGGGAGGCCGACCGGTCGCCATGACACCCGTCACCGTCGCCGGCGAAGAGCTGCTCCTGCTGCCCGAGAAGGCGGCGGTCTGGCCGCGGGCCGCGACGCTCTTCGTCGCCGACCTCCACCTCGGCAAGCCGGACACGTTCGCGGCCGCCGGGATCGTCGCCCCGACTGCGACGGCCGCCGCGGACCTCGCCACCCTGTCCCGGCTGATCCAGGCCCATTCCGCCCGCCGGCTGGTCGTCCTCGGCGACCTGTTCCACGCCCGGGCCGGGCGGTCGGCGGCCCTCTTCGACGCCGTCGCCGACTGGCGGGCCGATCACCCCGCCCTCGATGTCCTCGTCATCCGCGGCAACCACGACCGGCACGCCGGCGACCCGCCCCCCGAATGGGGCTTCCGGGTCGAGCCCGAGCCGGTGGCCGACGGCCCGTTCGCGTTCCGCCACTTCCCCGACCCGACCCCGGGCCTGTACACCCTCGCCGGCCACGTCCACCCGTCGTACACGCTGGCCGGCCGGGGCCGGCAGCGGCTGCGGCTGCCGTGCTTCTGGCTCGGTCCGGAGGTCGGCGTCCTGCCGGCGTTCGGCGGGTTCACCGGGACGGCGGCCCTGCGGAAGTCGGCCGGGGTGCGGGTGTTCGTGGTCGCCGGGGACGAGGTGGTGCCGGTGTGAGAATCCCGCCCGGCCGGTGTAACACCGGCCCGGCCCCCACGCTCAGCACGGTGCCCGGCCCGGACTTCCCGGGGCGGGGAAACCGGAAACCTGCGAGCGGGAGGGCGGGATCATGGGCGGGTTCAACACGGCGAAGCGGGCGCGGCTCGGGTTCGAGGCCCTGGAGACCCGGGAGGTGCCGTCGGTGACGGCCGCCGGCGTCTCGGGCGGGGTCCTGAACGTGTACACGGACAACGCCCACAACCAGGTCCGGGTCAGCCGGGCCGGCGGCGTGGTGACCGTCCGGGACCAGACGACCGGCCAGCAGTGGGGGTTCTGGGCCGGGTTCGTCGGGCAGGTGAACGTGACGACCGGGAGCGGGAACGACCGGATCGACGCCTCGGCCCTGGGGACGATCCCGATGCTGGCCCGGACCGGGGCCGGGAGCGACACCGTGTACGGCGGGGCCGGCCGGGACACCGTCTACGCCGGGACCGGGAACGACGTGGTGTACGGGGTCGGCGGGGACGACCGCCTCTACGGCGAGGCCGGGAACGACACCGTCTCCGGGGGCTACGGGAACGACTTCGTCGGCGGCGGGGCCGGGGACGACCGGGTGTACGGCGGGGACGGCCACGACACCGTCTTCGGCGGGACCGGGGCCGACTACCTGAGCGGCGGGGCCGGCAGCGACCGGCTCGACGCCGGCGACGGGTCGTACTCCGACACCCTGGTCGGCGGGGCCGGGAGCGACACCTTCCGGGCCGACCGGCTCCGCATCCTGTTCGTCACCCTGAACTCGGACAAGATCGTGGACAAGACCGCGGCCGACTCGATCATCTGGGTCTGATCGCGCGAAGGCCGCGGACCACGTCGCCGCCGGCGGGAAAAAATCCCGCCGGCGGTGTCGCGTTTCGGGGGCGGCTCTCGCTGGGGGTGGTGACGGCGACGAACACCACTCACCGGGGGGCGATCATGGCCGGCATCACCACGACGAACCGGGCGCGGCTGGGGGTCGAGGGGCTGGAGCGGCGGGAGGTCCCGTCGGTCACGTCGGCGGCGCTGGTCGGGACCACCCTGACCGTCCGGACGGACGGCGCCCCCACCCGGGTGGAGCTGATCCGGGTCGGGGGCCAGGTCTGGGTCCGGGACGTGAGCGCCGCCCGGCCCGGGGCCGGGGGGCTGTTCCCGGCCGCGGCGGTGGCCCGGGTGGACGTCCGGACCGGCGGCGGGAACGACCGGGTGGACGCCTCCCGGCTGGGCGCCACCCCGGTGACGGCCGACCTGGGGTTCGGGGACGACACCGCCCTGGGCGGGGCCGGCGACGACACCCTCCGCGGGTCGTTCGGCAGCGACAGCTTGGACGGCGGGGCCGGGAACGACTCGCTCGACGGCGGGTTCGGCCACGACTCCCTGGCCGGGTCGTCCGGCGACGACGCCCTCCGCGGGTCGTTCGGCAACGACCGCCTGGACGGCGGGGCCGGGGCCGACGACCTGGACGGGTCGTTCGGGAACGACCTGCTGGTCGCCCTCGACGGGGCGCACGCGGACACCCTCCGGGGCGGGGCCGGGGCCGACGACCTCCGGATCGACTTCTCGGCCGTCGCCGTGACCCGCTACCGGGACGTCCTCGTTTACTCCCCGTCGACCGGCCCGCGGGTCGAGCGGATTCCGTACACGGTGGAGGAAGTCCGGTCCGACGTGATCGCGTCCGGGGACGAGTCCGACCGCGTGATGTACGGCTGACGGCCCGGTCACGGGCGGGTGGTTCAGGCGGGCCGTCGGCCCCCGCGTCACGACCGGTCACGCGACCCAGGTCTGGCCGGTGGCCGCGTGGGTGATGTCGATTAGCGGGCGGGGCTGGGCGGCCCGCAGGGCGAAGGTCAGGGGCAGGACGCCGCTGGCCAGCACGGCCGGGTTGGAGGCGTCCGACCGCCCGGCCGAGACGAGCCGCCCGCCGGCCAGTCGGAACAGCTCCAGGGCCCACGGGTCGCGGTCGATCACCAGCACCTCCCTGGTCCCGACCGCGGCGTAGAAGGCGTGCTTGCCGGTCGGGTCCTCGCCCGGGCTGATGATCTCGGCCAGGAAGTCCGGCCCGCCGACCCAGTAGGTCGAGTGGTTCACGGCCGGGCTGTTGTTCAGGTAGACGACGACATCCGGGCAGCGGTAGTTCTCCCGCCAGTCCGGGTGCCGGTCGGTGACGTTCACCCCGGCGCGGACCTTCCCGAGGCCGGGCACCCCGACCGCGGCCAGCAGCGGGGCCATCAGGTTACACTGGAGTTCCTGGTGCTCGTCGTTCGGCAGGGTCGGCATGACGAGCACCCCGTCCCAAACCTCGTTCCACTTGTCCCCGTCGGACGCCTCCCGCCGGGCGATCAGCTCGTCGGCCAGCTCCGGGTCCTTGACCAGCACGTCCATCACCGGCCTCCCTTCGGGGCGGGGTCCTTCAGCGCCGCCAGGAACTCGACCACGTCCCGCAGCTCCCGGCGGGTGAGCTTCTTGTGCAGGTCGTCCGGCATCGCGGACGGCCCGGTCCGCCGGCCCTCCACCTCGTCCGCCGGGATCACCAGCTCCTTGTTCTCCGGCGTCACCAGCTTGATCCGCTCTTTCGTCTCCTCCTTCACCACCCCCGTGACGGTCCGGCCGTCGGCCAGGCTCAGCACCGCCGTCTCGTACCCCTGGGCGATCTTCGCCGTCGGGAAGACGATCGCCTCCAGCAGATACCGGCGGTCCTTGCCCGGCTGGGCGGCGATCCCGTTGAGGGCCGGCCCCACGTCCCCGCCCTGGCCGTCGAGCCGGTGGCACCGCTGGCAGTAGACGGCCGCGTTGTTGAGGAACACCTGCCGGCCCTTGTCGGCGTCGCCGCCGGCCAGCCGGTCGGCCCACGGGGCGAGCTTGTCCTCGGCCTTCTCCAGCACCGCCCGGTACGCCTCCACCTGCTGCCGCAGCCCCGGCTTCTTGCGGGCCTCGGCCGCCTCCAGGATGTCGAGCCGCAGCTCGGGCGGGACGGTCCCGGTGGCAACGGCCGTGACCCACTCGGCCAGGAGGGCGTCGGCGGCCGGGTCCTTCAACCCGCCCAGCACCCCGAACCCGGCCTGCTTCTCCTCGCCCGAGGCCGCGTCGTCCTTGAGCAACCCGGGCAGGTCCTTCATCAGCCCGGCCGGGTCGGTCTGGCCGCGGACGGTGAGGGCCGCGGCCCGCAGCTTCGGCACGTCCGACGCCCGGGCGTAGGCCACCACCTCGGCCAGGCTCGGGTCCTTCAGGGTGGCCAGGGCGAGGAGGGCGTCGGCCCGGCTCGTGGCCGTCGCCCGGACATCGCGGACCGAAGCCGCCAGGAGCGGCCCGACCTCCTTGATGCCGAGCTTGGCCGTCACCTTGGCGGCCTCGGCCCGGACGCCCGGCGGCCCGGCGAACACCCCCGCCACGACCACCGCGAGGGCGTCTGCGGGGGTGTCGGCCGGCCGCTTCGGCAGGTCGTGGATGAGGCCGGTGAGGGGGTCGCGGCGGGGCGGGTTGGCCCAGTCGGCGAGCAGCTTGAGGGCGACCACCCGGAGGTGTTCGGGGGCGGCGGAGTTGGCGGCGAACTTGGCGACCCGGGCGGCCGCCTCGGGCGTGCCGAGGACGTAGTTCGCGGCCAACGCCCGATACGCGACCGGGTCTTGCTGGGAGGGCTTGTCGGCCAGGGCGGCGAGCCTGGCGTACCCGCCGGTGATCCGCTCGTCGTAGACGGCCCGGGCCGCCTCGGCGACGACCTTCGGGTCGTCGTCCGCGAGGAACTCGGCCACCTTCTCACCCTTGAGCCGCCGCAGGGCGAGCACCACCCCCAGCCGCACGGCCGGGGTGTCGGACTGCCTCTTGGCCTGCGTCCAGGCGTCCCACAGCCGGCCGTCGTTCCCACGGGCGGCTTCGACCAGCCCGACCACGGCCGCGTGCCGGAGGTACGGGTCGGCGTCGGCGTTGTCCTTGAGGGCCGCGAATAGCGGGGCGTACTTGTCGAGTTCCCCGCCCGGGGTGACGGACGTGACGTGCCGGTCGAACCGCCCGTAGGCGACGGCGGCGGCGGCCCGCACACGCGGCTCTGGGTCGGCCAGGAGCTTCCGAACGACCTCGCCGATCCGCTCGCGGGGGTCGTCCCCGAACGCGGCCGAGGTGAACCCCTCCTGCCCCAACACGCGGACCGCGTTCAGCCGGACTTCAGCGTCCGGGTCGGCGACCAGCCGGACGAGGTAGCTATCGGTCACCCGGGGCGAGATGACCCGGACCACGTTGCCCCGCGAGGCCCCCCGGGAAACGGCGTCCAACGTCCCCAGCCCCCAGATCGCGTGGAGCCGGGCGAGTCGGTTCTTCGAGTCCGTCGCCACCGCGGCAAACACCCGGACGACCTCACCAACCTTGCCCGGGTCACTAACCCGTCCGGCCAATTCATACTGGGCCTCCAGCCGGACCTTCTGGTGCGGGTGTTCGAGGAGCTTGGCCAGCTCGTCGTTGGTCTTCTTCTCGAAGCCCTCGGCGAGCAGCTTCTTGGCCTCGGCCACGGCCGGGTTCCTCATCGCCTCGGGGTCGGCGAGGCGGAAGATGCGGCCCTTCCCCGGCGGCTGCCACCCGCCCACCCAGTCCAGCCAGTAGAACGCCCCGTCCGGGCCGAAGTCGCAGTCCGTCGGCACCATCCCCTTGATGAACGGCTCGCTCTTCGTCACCTCGAAACTCGCCCCCTTCGGCTTCACGGCCACCGCCCAGATCAGGCTGTTGCTCGGGCTGGCGGTGAAGTCCGATGCGAAGAAGTGGTCCTTGTACTTCTCGACGAGCCCGACGCCCGGGTAGTGCGTGATGCCGGACGGGCCGTTGCCGAAGTGGGCCACCGGCGGGACAACGTAGGCCGGCGGGTCGCCGGGCTCGCCCGGGGCGTGCCAGACGTTCTCGGCGTTCCACGGCCCGCGGTTCCCCTCCTTCACCCCCGGCGGGTGGTACAGGGTGCCGTACTGGTAGCCGCCCCGCCAGCCGCTGTCGCCGCCCTCGACGACGTGGACCCACCGCGCCTTGTCCCCGCTGTCCGAGTTGTTGTCGTAGGTGAACAGGTTGCCGTGGTCGTCGAAGGCGAGTTCCTGCGGGTTGCGGAGGCCGTAATGCACGACCTCCAGCCCCCGGCCGTCCGGCTCGCACCGCAGCACCGCCCCGGTGTTCGGGTATTCGAGCCTCCGGCCCTCCTTCGTGGTGACGACGAACCCGCGGTCGCCGACCGAGAAGTACAGCTTGCCGTCCGGCCCCATGACGAGCCCGTGCAGGTCGTGGCCGAGGAACTGGGCGGTCGGCCCGAACCCGCTGAAGAGCGACTGCTTCTCGTCGGCGACCCCGTCGCCGGTCGTGTCCTTGACGACGTACAGGTCGGGGATGCAGGCGGCGTAGACCTTCCCCTTGCGGGCCAGGACGCCGGCCATCAGCCCGTCCTCGGGCCGGTTGTACCCCTTCGAGAAGACGGTCGCGGTGTCGGCCCGGCCCGTGCCGGCCTTGTCCCAGACCATCCGGACCTGGTCGTCGTACTTCTCGAAGCCCTCGTACTTGTGCTTCCGGTACATGGCCAGCCGGTCGGCGGTGGTCCGGTTGGCGAGGTCCTCGTCCAGCCACTTCATGTGGCCGCGGGTGTCGGGGACGCCGTGGTCGAACCGGGTGGTCTCGGCGACGTAGGCCCGGCCGTGCTCGTCGAAGCAGAAGGCGACGGGGTTGGCCAGCAGGGGTTCCGCGGCCCAGACCTCGACCGTCAGGCCCTTCTCGACCTGAACCTGCCGCAGCGCCTCCTCGGCCGACCCCTTCGCGGGGGCCTTGCCCTTGCCCTGCTGCTCCTCGGGCGGAACGGCAGTGGCTACCAAGGCGGCAAGGACGAACGGCGGGACGGCGGCGACGAGCCGGACGAGGCGGGCCATCGGCGGGGACTCCGACAAACGGGGACGGGCCGGGGCACAGCCCCGGTGCGCGGGCGGGTCGTACACTTGAGCCTACCGCACCGACCGCGGCCGGACAACGCCGGTGCCCCGCCGACGGGGAGGTGGTACAATCCAGCGAGGTGAACACCGACCGGAGGCGAACGTGTCCGCCGTCCCGAAACCCGTCCGGCAGCCGCATCCGGACCCCACGTCCGCCGTCCGGACCCTGGCGGTCCGGGTGTTCGGCACGGAACGGGCGGCGGACGCCTGGCTGGACCTCCCGAATCCCGAACTCGGCGGGAAGACCCCGCGAAAGCTGGTGGAGTCCGGCCGGGCCGAGGTCGTCGAGGACTTCCTGAACGCGGCCCTGGCCGGGAACTTCGGCTGATGCACCGCCCCGCCGCCCTGCGGGCCGCCCTGGCCTCTTTACCCCCGCGGGCCGAGTACCGGCGGCTCCTCTACCGGACAATCCGTCCCGGGTTCCTGGCCCCGACTCCGCTCGCCGGGATCGGGGCCCGCCTGTACGGCAGCAGGTTTTCCCCGAAGGGGAGCTTCGACACGATCTACCTGGCCGAGGACCCTCTGACGGCTTTCTCCGAATTCCAGTACCCGGCCCTCGACCTGATTCGGCGGCTGGACGACGAACACGCGGTCCGGCTCCCCGTACTCGCCACCCTGACCCCGCACGCCGCCCTCGACCCGGGCCGGGTCATCGACCTCACCCGCCGGGAGGTCCGCCGCGCGCCCGGGACCGACCTGAATGAGATAACCGGGCCATGGCGGGGGATACCCGGCCGAAGACTGCCGCCGACCCAGGTTCTCGGCCGCGAGGTTTACAACTCGGGCCGGTTCCTGGCCATCCGCTACCCGTCGGCCCGACACCCCGGCGGGGTCTGCCTGGCGGTGTTCGAGGACCGGCTCCGGGCCTCCACCGGCGGCGACTTCCTCGACCTGGACGACTCCGCCAACGGCGGACCGGTCCAGCGTATCCCGTAGCCGCCGGCCCTACGATTTGCCGAGCACCAGGTCGACCACCCAGCAGCCGCGGACGTGCGGCCCCGGCCCGCGGCAGTGGGCGACGATCGCCTCGTCCGTGCAACCGGCGTCCTCCAGGGCGTCGGCCAGGACCGGCAGGTGGTGAAATGCTTGGTCGGCGTAGATGCCCTCGGCCAGGGCGGCGACGGCCGATGTCACCCAGTCCTCGCGGAGGACCGGGTACGGGTACGGCCCGGCCGGCCGCTTCATCCGCCGCCCGCGGCTGCCGCGGATCGCGTGCCCGTACACGTCCCGTAGGGCGTCGGCGTAGGCCCGCCGGAGCCCGGGCACCGCGGCCGGCCCGCCCGACGCCCGGAGCAGGAAGAGCGGGACGTGCATCGAGCACCGCGCCACGTCGTCGCCGGTCAACCGGAGGGTGGCCATCGCCAGGTGGTGGGCGGGCGACTCCGGGGTGTGGGTATCGCAGGCGGCCTCGGCCTCCCGGTTCAGCCCCCCCACGTCAGCCCACCCGCCGCCGTCCGCCGCCCGCTCGACGGCCTCCGCCGCCCGGACCAGGGGTGGGTGGTCGAGTGCGGCCGGGGTCGCCCGGACGCACGCCACCCCGAACAGCGCCCCGAGCCGCCGGGTCAAGAGGGTCCGGGCCGTCCGGTAGCGGGGGACGACGTCGAGCTGGAGGTACAGGTAGAGGTCCACGGCGTCGTCCGACGCCCGCCAGTCGGCCTCCGTCATGGTGACCACCCCCGGCCGCCCGGAATCAGAACTTCGCCAGGGTGCTCTTGGCGGCGGCCAAGAGGCCGGGGTCGTCGTTGTCGTCCAGGGCCGCGAAGTTCGACCGGATGCGGCGGAACGCCGCCTCCAGGAAGTACCGCCCGGCGGCCGGGTCGGCGTGCGGGTCGGCCGGCTTGCCGTTCGAGCCCGCCTTCGCCGCCAGGGCGTCCAGCCGGCTCAGCACGCAGCTCGACACGTACAGGTCGATGGCCACGTCGGCGATCCGCTCGTGGACCAGCTGCGCCTGGGCGAACTTCGCCTCGGCGTCCGGCCCGCCGAACCGCTTGAAGACGTGCGGCAGCTTCAGGCCGAACTCCCGGACCAGCTTGCCCAGCTCGGCCGCCTGCGGCATCAGGTCGGCGGACTTGACCGGCACCTCGGGCGTCCCGCCGGTCAGCCACGGGGCGTACATCTTGGTCGCCACCCCGAACGCCCGGCCGATCGTCCCCAGCCCCCACCGGAACCCCTGGAGGTCGTCGAGCAACCCCTTGAGGACGAGCCCCGGCCCCTTGCACCCGACCACCGCGATGAACGCCTTGAGGACCTCGTTCGCCCCCTCCCCGATGGTGTTGATCCGGGCGTCCCGCATCCACCGCTCGATCGGCTGGTCCTTGAAGTACCCCTTCCCGCCCCACACCTGCATGGTGTCGTACACGACCGTCCACAGGTGCTCGGTGGCGAACACCTTGAGGATGGCCGTCTCCAGCATGTAGTCGTCCGACCCGCGGTCGATGAACGCCGCGCACTGGGTCGTGGCCGCCTCCATCGCGAAGGCGTGGGCCGACGCGAAGGCGATCTTCTTCTGGACGAGCTGGAACTCCGCCAGGGGCTGCTGGAACTGGACCCGCCGCTTGGCGTGCTCGACCATCGCCTTGACGCACACCTTGGCGTGGCCGGTGCAGGTGGCCCCGAACGTCGTCCGGCCGAAGTTGAGGACGGTGAGAGCGGCTTGCAGCCCACGCCCGACCTGCCCGAGGACGTTCTCCTTCGGCACCCGCATCCGCGTGAACTTGATCTTGCCCGTCGCCGTGCCGCGGATGCCGCACTTGTCGGCGCGTTCCTCCACTACCTCGAACCCCGGCATGTCCGGGGTGACGAGGAAGGCCGTGACCTTGGTGGCGTCCGGCTTGTCCTTCGTCGGGGCCGGGGTCCGGGCCATCACCGTCAGGACGTGGGCAATCCCGCCGTTGGTGATGTAGTGCTTCAGCCCGGACAGCAGGTACGCCTTGCCGTCCTCGGTCGGGGTGGCCACCGTCTGCACGTTCCCGGCGTCCGACCCGGCCTCCGGTTCGGTCAGGGCGAAGGCGCACAGCTTGGTGCCGTCCAGGAGCCCGGGCAGCCACTCCGCCTGCTGCTCCTTCGTCCCGAAGAGGACCAGGGCCCGGCAGCCGATCGAGTGGTGGGCGTTGACGAACACGGCGACGCTGGCGTCGTGCCCGCCCAGCACCTCCATCGTCTTCAGGTACATCTGCTGGTTGAACCCGAGCCCGCCGTACTCGGGCGGGATGGTCAGCTTGTACACCCCGAGGTCGGCCAGCCCCTCGATCACCTCGTCCGGGATGCGGGCGTCCCGGTCGATGGCCATGTGGTCGATGTGGGCGTCGGCATACGCCTTCACCTTCCCGGCCATCTCGTCGGCCTTCACCTGCTGCTCGGTACTGAGTGCCGGGTACGGGAAGAGCAAGTCGCCCTTGAACTTGCCGAAGAACAGGGCCTTGGCGAAGCCGACGTCCGGGCCGGCGATCAGCTCCTCGACCTGCTTCCTTTGCTCGGCGATCTGGGCCGCGGTCAACGCCATCGGACATCCCCCGGACGGGTGGAGAGGACGGGGTGACGAGTCTAC
>JAIEQO010000301.1 GCA_019747655.1 Gemmataceae bacterium
ACGGCGACCGCCGTCACCGGCCGGTCGGCCGCTGCCCACGAGGCCATCAGCTTCCCGGCGGCCGCGTCCCAACAGCCGCACCGCCCGGCCGTCGTCCCGCCGTACACCCGGGCCCCGTCGGCCGACACGGCCAGGGCGGTGACCCCCCCCGGGACGGGGTCGAACGCCGGGCCCGGGGTCGGGTTGCCGGCCGGGTCGAACCCCCACCGGCGGGGCGGGCCGGCCGGCCCGGCCGTCACCAGCCCCCGCCCGCCGTCGACGAACCCGACGAAGGCCAGCTCCTTCGGGTCGGCCTTGGCCGCCCCGAGCCGGGCCCCGGTCTGCCGGTCCCACACGGCCAGGGTGCCGTCCGGGTGGGTGGTGGCCAGCCGCGGGCCGGCCGGGGCGGCGGCCAGGGCCAGCACCCCGTTGCCCGGGGCGGCGATCGCCCGCTGCTCGACCCGCCCGAGCCCGGACAGGTAGCCCCACGGGAGGTCCGGCTCGTCCCGGTCCGGCACCCCGGCCGCCCGGGCCGCCTCCAGCGAGTCGGCCATCTGCCGGGCGTCGCCGGCCTGCCAGGCGAAGTAGGCGTCCCGGACGTGCCGGGCGTAGTCCCGCCGGCGGTCGGCCCGGGCCTGCTCGGCCAGCAGGGAGTCCCGGCCGGTCCGCAGCAGCCGGGTCTCCAGCCCCTGCCAGACCCCGAGGGAGAGGAACATCAGGGCGACGGCGGCCAGCACCCCGACGGCCACCGCCCCGTCGTTGCGGCGGAGCCAGCGGGCGGCCCGCCCGACCCGGGTGAGCGGCCGGGCCAGGGTCGGCCGGCCGTCCAGGAACCGGCGGAGGTCGTCGGCCAGGTCGATGGCCGTGCGGTACCGCTTACCCGGGGACTTGGCCATCGCCCGCAGGCAGATCGCCTCCAGGTCCCGGTGGAGGTCCGGGCGGAGGTCCCGGGGCGGGGTCAGGTGCCCGTCCACCACCTGCCGGAGGACCTCCACGTCGGTCGACCCGTCGTACGGGGCCCGGCCGGCCACCAGCTCGTACAGGATCGCCCCCAGGGCGTACACGTCGGCCCCCGGGCCGATGTCCGCGTGCAGCCCCTGGGCCTGCTCCGGGGCCATGTACTTCGGGGTGCCGAGGATCTGGCGGGTGGCCGTCTCCCCGGGGCCGGCCTCGTCCAGCTTGGCCAGCCCGAAGTCGAGCAGCCGGGGGACGAAGTGGTCCCCCCGCAGGTGGACGGCCCCGGGCGGGGGCCCGCCGTCGGCCCCGCCCGGGTCGGCCTTCGGCGGCTGGAGGATGACGTTGTTCGGCTTCAGGTCCCGGTGCAGGACGCCCCGGTCGTGGGCGTGCTGGGCGGCCTCGGCGAGCTGGGCGACCAGCCGGGCCGCCTGGCGGGTCGGGACCGGGAACGCCTGCCGGTCGAGCCACTCGGCCAGGGTCTGGCCCGGGCAGTAGGCCGTCGCCAGGTAGCAGACCGGGCCGATCTCCCCGGTCTCGTACACCGGGACCAGGTTCGGGTGGTCGAACTCGGCCGCCGCCCGGGCCTCCCGGACCAGCCGCCGGCGGGCGTCCGGGCTCATCAGCATCTCGGGCCGCGGGACCTTGACCGCCACCTCCCGCCCGAGCTGCGGGTCGTAGGCCAAAAAGACGATCCCGCACCCGCCCTTGCCGAGCTGCCGCCGCAGCTCGAACCGGCCGATCCGGTGCCCGGCCGGGGCGGCCGCCGCGGGGTACGGCGTCGGCGGGCCGGTGTCGGGGAGGAGGTCGGCGGCCGACCCGACGTTCACCGGCCGGTCGTCCGGGTCCGGGGACGGCGGGAGGTCGAGGGTCGGGGCGTGCCCGTTGGCCCCGCCGAGGCCGGGGTCGTAGGCGGCCAGGAGCCGGGCTAGGTGGGCGTCCAGCCGGAGTGAGTCGGACGTGCTCATCGACCCCCGCGGCGGGCGGACGTGTCCGAGGCCGGGGCGACCGGCCGTGGTCGCCTGACGGCTACAGGGTAGGCGTCACTGTATCATAAACGTCGGCCCGGGCCGAATGGTTTCGTGGTATTTCCCCAACCCGGTTGAGGCCCCGCATGAAGGCGCTGGTGATCCAGGGTGGTTTTGGGTTGGACAACCTCGCCGTAACCGACCACCCGGACCCGGTCCCCGGACCGGGGCAGGTGGTCGTCCGCGTCCGGGCGGCATCGCTCAACTACCGCGATTTGATGATCGCCAAGGGTCAGTACAACCCGCGGATGCCGCTCCCCCGGGTACTGGGGTCCGACGGGGCCGGGGAGGTCGCGGCGGTCGGTGCCGGCGTAACCCGTTGGGCGGTCGGCGACCGGGTGGCCGGGTGTTTCTTCCAGAACTGGGCCGGCGGTCCGGTCACCGAGGCGGCCACGAAAGGGGCCCTCGGCGGCGACCGGGACGGGATGATCGCCGAGCTGGCCCTGCTGGAGGAGGGCGGGTTGGTCCCGGTTCCCGGCGGGCTGACGTTCGAGGAGGCGGCGACCCTGCCGTGCGCGGCGGTGACGGCCTGGCATGCCCTGACCGCCGGCGGATGTGGGCCGGGCAAGACGGTCCTGTTGCTCGGGACCGGCGGGGTGTCGGTGTTCGCCCTCCAGCTTGCGAAGGCGATGGGGGCCAGGGCCCTCATCACCTCCGGGAGCGACGCCAAACTGGCCCGGGCACTAGAGCTGGGGGCGGACGCCGGGACGAACTACAAGGCCGACCCCGACTGGGACAAGTGGGTCCGGTCCCAGACCGGCGGCGAAGGCGTCGACTTGGTGGTCGAGGTCGGCGGGGCGGGGACGCTGGAGCGGTCGGCCCGGGCGGCCCGGGTCGGCGGGTTCGTGGCGCTGATCGGGGTCTTGGCCGGGGGAGGTGGGTTCAACCCGATGGGGGTGCTGATGCGGTCGCTCACCCTCCGGGGCATTTTCGTCGGCTCCCGGGCGATGTTCGAGGACCTGAACCGGCTGATCGCCGGCGAGGGCCTCAAGCCGGTGATCGACCGGACCTTCCCGCTGGCCGAGGCCCCGGAGGCGATGCGCTACCTGGAGAGCGGGTCGCACTTCGGCAAGGTGGTGGTGAACGTGGAGTAAATACGGGGCCCGCAGATGACGCAGATCGGCGGACGCAGAGGAACGCAGTTCAGAAGAATGGATGAATTCTGATCTGGGTTTCATCCGCGCCGGAGTCTGCGTCATCTGCGGGCCCCGTATTCCCCTATCGCCGCCCGCAACTGGGCCTCCAACTCCTCGGCCCGGTCCAGGTTCCGGGCCCGCAGGTCGTTCACCTCCCACCGGTCGTCGGGCTTCTCGAACAGGAGCGGCTCGCGAGGCGGGTCGCCGGCCGGCTGGGGACCGGGCAGGAGATACGCCCAGTCGTCGGTCCGGATGGCCCATTCGGACACGCCGTTCAGCTCCAGCCCTGAGCAAGCAAGCGGTCGGACCGACTCGGCCTCGCCGCGGGCCAGCGAGAGAAGGCTGTGGCCGTCGGCGGCCGGCTGCGGTTCCGCTCCGAACAGGTCGAGCAGCGTGGGGGCGAGGTCGGCCGGCTGGGTGAAGGCCGGGACCCGCCGGCCGGCCTCGGCCGCCGCGGGCAGCCGCACGAGCAGCGGCAGGTGGACCAGCTCCTCGTGCAGCCACGGGCGGTAGAGCCCGACCTGCCCGTGCTCGCCGAGCGGGTGGCCGTAGTCGGAGGTGACGAGCCAGGCGGCCGTCTGGTCCAGGCCGCGGGTGCGGAGCTGCTCGAACAGTCGGCCGAGTTCGGTGTCCAGGGCCGTCACGACGGCCGCGTGGGGGGCGTGCAGGTACTCCCAGGCGGCGAGGTCCCTGCCGTCGAACGGCCCGGCCGGCGGGTCGGCCAGCGGCGGCACCGGCTCGGCGTCCTCCTCAGCCGGGGCCGGCTCGTCCTCGTCCTCGATGTACGCCTCGAACACCTCGGCCGGGACCTCCCACGGCGGGACGAGTCGGTCGGTCTCGACCCAGAGCAGCCAGCGGGGTTCGGCCCCGAGCCGGTCGAGGACCGACGGCAGGGCCCGTTCCAGGGCGGACAGCGGCGACGGGTCACCGTCGGCCGGCCGGGCGTCGAACACTTCGCCCCACCCGGCGTAGAAGTCGGGTGGGCCGTCGGTGTCGGGGTGGTTGGCCCGGACGAGGACGGTGCGGACGCCGGCGGCATTCATAGACGAAAGCAACCCCACCCCCGGCCCGGAAGGGACCCCACCCCCTAACCCCCTCCCCCGCGGGGGGAGGGGGGACAAAGCCGGGCCGGCCGGTTCTTTCTCCCCTCCCCCCGCGGGGGAGGGGCCGGGGGTGGGGTCCGGGATGTCTGGCGTCTGGTGCCGGCCGGTGAGCCAGGCCCGGCCGGCGGCGGCCGGGTCGGGGCAGTCCGAGACGTGGCGGTCGAACACCACCCCCTCGGCCGCGATGCGGTCCAGGTGCGGGGTGGCGACCCACTCATTCCCGTAGGCCCCGAGGCACCCGACCGGGCACCCGCGGAGGACGAACACGACGGCCCTCATGGGCGGGATTGTACCGGGTCGCCGGCCGGCCCGGTTGAAATAGAGTAACCCCGACCCTGTTCCTGGGACCGCGGCCGTCCCGGCCGCATTCCGGGCCGGTTCGGTGCGGCCGGGACGGCCGCGGTCCCAGGAGTCCGCCTTGCTCGGCCCGATCTTCAACCGCGAACTGGCCACCGTCCCCCGCCGGTCCGGGCACTACGGGTCCCGGGCGGCGGTCGTCGGCCTGATCGCCGTCCTCGGCATCACCACCTGGCAGGCGACCGTCGGGTTCGCCCGGGACGCCACCCTCGGCGAGGCGGCCGCGTTCGGCCAGCTCCTGTTCCAGATCGTCTGCCTCGTCCAGCTCCTGCTGACGCTCTTCTTCGCCGCCCTGTCGGCCGCCAGCGCCGTCTCCCAGGAGAAGGACCGGCGGACGTTCGTGCTCCTGCTGTTGACCGACATGCGGGACACCGAGATCGTTCTGGGCAAGCTGCTCGGGGCCCTCCTGCCGGTGCTGGTGCAACTCCTGGTCACGGTCCCGGTGTTGGCGCTGTTGCTCCTGCTCGGCGGGATCGACCCGGAGCAGGTGGTGCAGGCGGTTTTGGTCCTGGTGGCGGCGGGTGTGGCGGCCGGGTCGCTCGGCGGGCTGGTCGCCCTGTGGCGGGACCGGACGTTCCAGGCCCTGGCCCTGTCGGTCCTGTTCCTGGTCCTGTACGTCTGCCTGACCCAGGCCCTCGGGGTCGTCGGGCCGCTGGTATCGCCGGGTGTCAACTGGGACACCGTCCGGGCCTGGCTCGACCCGTTTTCGGCCATGCTCACGGTCCTGGAGCCGCCGGCCGGCGGGTGGACCGGGCTCGCCCCGGCCTACGGGTTCGTCCTCGTCATGCTCGGGTGGTGCGTGGTGCTCAACGGCATCGGCGTCTGGAAACTGCGGGCGTGGAACCCGAGCGGCGAGCCGATCATGCAGCGGGAGACGCCGGACGCGGCCGAACTGGACGCCGCCGAGGAGGCCGAGAAGCGGGCGAAGGCCCACGCCGCCCCCGGGAAGGCCCGGGAGGTGTGGGCCAACCCGATCCTCTGGCGGGAGGTCCGGACCCTCGCCTACGGCCGGCGGCCGCTGTTGGTCAAGTTGGCGTTCGGGGTGGTGCTGGCCCTGATCCTGTACTTCGCGGTCGGGGAGCTGAACCGGCCGGGCGGCCGGCCGGCGTTCGCCGCCGCCTACGGGCTCGTCCCGGTGGTCGTCCTGACGCTGCTCTTGGCGTCGGCCCAGGCGGTCACGTCGATCACCTCCGAGCGGGACGGTGCGGCCCTGGACGTGCTGTTGGTCACCGACGTGTCGCCGAAGGAGTTCGTTTTCGGGAAGCTCCTGGGGGTGCTGTACAACTCGAAGGAGTACGTCCTCCCGCCGCTGCTGTTGGCCGTCTTCTACGCCGCCCGGGGGGCGCTGGCCAAGCCGCCGGACGGGGCCGACGCGGGGGCCGCGTTCGCGGCCAACTTCGGCCCGCTCGTCGCCGTCCTCGGGACGCTCGTGGTGCTGATCGCGTTCGCCGTCGTTCTCGGGCTGCACGTCTCCCTGCGGATCACCAACAGCCGGCTGGCGATCGTCAACACCCTGGCGACGGTCTTCTTCCTGTCGGTCGGGACGCTGATCTCGATCTACCTGATCGTCATCAACGGCGGCGACTTCGCCAACCAGTGGCTCAGCTTCGTGGCCTTCCTGGTGGTGGGGATCGGCGGGTTCTTTTACGTCCTGAGCGCCGACCGGCCGACGGCCGCGCTGTCGCTGGCCAGCGTGGCCTGCCCGGTGGCCATGTTCTACTGCGCGGTCACGATCCTGATCGCCAAGCCGGGGACCGACGAGTCGGCCGACCCGCTCGGCCCGTTCCTGGTCCTCGGCGGGGCATTCGGGTTCGCCATCGCGGCCATGCTGGTGCCGCTGTTGAGCGAGTTCGACGTGGCCCTCGGGCGGACGACGCAGTTGGCCGAGGAGTGACGGGCTTCCCCGGGGTTTCACCCCGGGCTATGCTGTGGCAGGCTTTCAGCCTGCGGGGAACGTCCACCGACCCCGAAGGGGTCGCACAACCTAGCCCGGGGTGAAACCCCGGGTCCGAGTCGAGGCCCGGTCATGCGTTCCGCCGCCCTCGTCGCCCTGCTCGTCGTCGCCCCCGCCGTCGGGGCCGACGCCCCCAAGACCTTCCCGGCCGCCTCCCACAAAGGGGGCGAGCTGAAGTACGTCGAGGGCGTCCCGGTCCTCGTCATGAAGGGGACGCCGGCCGAGGTCGGGGAGCAGTTCGGGGTGCTGGCCGTCAAGAACGCCCCGGACCTGACCGGGCTGCACGACCGGTTCCGCAAGGAGACCGGCATGGACGGGCCGCGGGCGTTCGTCGTCCGCAAGGCGGCCCGGACCCTGCGGCCGAACTTCCCCCCGCACCACCTCGCCGAGCTGACCGCCGTGGCCGCCGCCTCCGGCCGGGACGAGGACCTGCTCCTGTTCGCCGACACGGTCGCCGACCTGTCGAGCGGGCTGGGCTGCTCGACCCTGGTGGTCGGGCCGGACCGGAGTTCGACCGGCGGCCCGCTCTTCGGCCGGAACTTCGACTGGCTGCCGACGAAGGGGATCACCGAGCACACCCTGGTCGCCGTCTACAAGCAGGACGGCAAGCGGGCGTTCGCGGCCGTCACCGTCTCGCCGATCACGGGCGTCATCAGCGGGATGAACGACGCCGGGCTGTGCGTGACGGTCAACGAGATCAGCCTGCGGAAGTCGAAGGACCAGGCCCCGTTCAACTGGAAGGGGACGCCGCTGCTGTTGATGTACCGGCGGGTGTTGGAGGAGTGCGCGACAGTCGCCGAAGCCGAGAAGCTGGTCCGGGGGATGGGGCGGACCACGTCCACCTGCATGACGGTGTGCGACCGGGACGGCGGGGCGGTGTTCGAGATCACCCCCCAGACGGTCGAGGTCCGCCGGCCGGAGAACGGGGCGGTCTGCTGCACCAACCACTTCCGCAGCGACCCGCTGTCCGTGACCAAGACGTGCTGGCGGTTCGACAAGCTGGCCCCGCTGTGCAAGCTCGAGCCGGCCGAGACGAAGCTGGGGGTGAAGGACGTGTTCGCCCGGCTGGACGACGTCCACCAGGGAAAGGCGACGTTGCAGTCAATGGTCTTCGAGCCGCGGGAGCGGGTCCTGCACCTGGCCTACGGCGACG
The DNA here is from genome assembly GCA_019747655.1 of Gemmataceae bacterium. Classification (GTDB taxonomy): domain Bacteria; phylum Planctomycetota; class Planctomycetia; order Gemmatales; family Gemmataceae; genus Urbifossiella. Next base: position 7,665 of record JAIEQO010000301.1, read on the forward strand.
GCCACGCCACCCGCAAGGACCCGCACAAGCTGGAACTAGGCAAGCTGTTTGAGGGGAAGTAACCGCAGGAGGAGACTTTTGACAGGATAACAGGACGAGACAGGATCAGATCAGAACAGAGTATTGCTCTTGATCTGATCCTGTCTCGTCCTGTTATCCTGTCAAAAATTCTTCGTCGCTCATACCTGCAGCACCCCCGTCTTGAACGCCCGCCCGTCGTCGTGCCGGGTGGCGATTTCGACCGCCGTGAGCAGGGCCGCCCGCGTTTCCTCCGGGCGGATGATCGCGTCGACCCACAGCCGGGCCGCGGCGTACCGGATGTCGGTCTGCTCGTCGTAGCTCGCCTTCACCCGGTCCCGCAATTCGGCCAACTCGGCCGCGTCCGGCTCCTTGCCCGCCCGCTTCAGGGCCTGGACCTGCACGTCCAACAGCGTACCCGCGGCCTGGGCCCCGCCCATCACGGCGTACTGGGCCGTCGGCCAGGCCAGGATGAACCGTGGGTCGAACGCCTTGCCGCACAGGGCGTAGTTCCCGGCCCCGTAGGACCCGCCGGTGATGAGCGTGACCTTCGGGACCACGCTGTTCGAGATGGCGTTCACCAGTTTGGCCCCGGCCCGGATGATCCCGGCCTGCTCGCTCTCCTTGCCGACCATGAACCCGTTCACGTTCTGGACGAACACCAGCGGCACCCGGAGCTGGTTGCAGTCCATCACGAACCGGGCCGCCTTGTCGGCCGAGTCGACGTAGATCACCCCGCCGAACTGCCACGCCCCGTCGGCCGGCTTGACCCGCCTCTTCTGGTTGGCCACCACCCCGACCGGCCGACCGCCGAGCCGGCCCAACCCGCACACCAGCGACTGTCCGTACTCGGCCTTGTACTCGTCGAACGGGGCGTCATCGAGGACCAGCTTGAGCAAGTCCCGCACGTCGTACTCGGCGGCGGTGAAGGGGGCGAAGTCGCCGGGGCCGGGCGAGTGGGTTGCTCCCCCTGGGACCGCGGCCGTCCCGGCCGCTCCGTTACCCCCGGGGAGAGCGGCCGGGACGGCCGCGGTCCCGGGGACCCGATCCGGCGGCAGTGCCCCGACTAATCTTCGTAGCCGGTCCAGGCAGGCCTCGTCGGACGGCTCGCGGTAGTCGATGGTGCCGCTGACCGCGGCGTGCATCTTGGCCCCGCCGAGGGCCTCGTGGTCCACCACCTGCCCGATGGCCGCCTTCACCAGGGCCGGCCCGGCCAGGTAGAGCCCGCTCCCCTCGGTCATCAGGAGCGTGTCGCACAGCACCGGCAGGTAGCCGCCGCCGGCCACGCAGTTGCCCATGATCGCGGCGAACTGCGGGACGCCCGCGGCCGAGATGACCGCGTTGTTGCGGAAGATGCGGCCGAAGTCGTCCTCGTCCGGGAAGACCTCGTCCTGGAGTGGGAGGAACACCCCGGCGGAGTCGACGAGGTAGACCAGCGGCAAGCGGTTTTCGAGGGCGACCCGCTGGGCCCGGAGGACCTTCTTGCAGGTCATCGGGAAGAACGCCCCGGCCTTCACGGTGGCGTCGTTGGCGACGACCATCACCCGCCGGCCGGCGACGGTGCCGACGCCGGTGACGACCCCGGCCGACGGGGCCCCGCCCCACTCGGCGTACATCCCATGCGCGGCCCACAGGCCGATCTCGAACAGGTCCGTGCCGGGGTCGAGGAGCTTGGAGACTCGCTCGCGGGCTGTCAGCCGGCCCTTCTCGTGCTGCCGGTCGATCGCCTTCGGCCCGCCGCCGAGCCGGATGCGGGCTTCCTCGTCGGCGAAGTCCAACGGCATCGGATCACCCCGCGGCCGGCCGTCCGTTGTCGCCCCGAAGGGGCGTCCGGCAATAGCCCGGGGTGACAACCCCGGGTCACGGGCACCACGAAATGCCCGGAGCCCCGAAGGGGCGACCCGTCCGGTAAAGGGTCGCCCCTTCGGGGCTCCGATATTTTCTAACCCGCTCACCCGGGGTTGTCACCCCGGGCTATTGCCGGACGCCCCTTCGGGGCGACAACGGTCGGTCAGACCCGCGACCAGTCCTTCCGCTGGCGGCTGGACGGGATGCGGAGCATCTTCCGGTACTTGGTCACCGTCCGCCGGGCGACCGGGTAGCCGGCCTCGTTCAGCCGGGCCACCAGCTCCTCGTCCGACAGCGGGCTGGCCTTGTCCTCGTCGCCGATCAGCTCCATCAGCTTCTGCTTCATCACCTCGTAGGCCACGTCCTCGTGGGTCTGGTCGTTCTTCTTCCCGCCGCCGAAGAACCGCTTGAGCGGGAACACCCCCCGGGGGGTCTGGATCCACTTGTCGTCGACCGCCCGGCTGACGGTGGTGACGTGGACCTTCACCAGGTCGGCGATCTGCTGCATCTTCAGCGGCTGGATGTGCTCCGGCCCGCTGTCCAGGAAGGCCCGCTGGTGGTTGATGATCGCCTTCGTCACCTTCAGCAGCGTGTTCCGCCGCTGCTCGACCGCGCTGACCAGCCACTGGGCCGACTGGAGCGACTTGCGGAGCCGGTCCCGGGCCGCCTCGTCCAGCCCCTTCGACTTGTACAGCTCCAAATACCGCTTGCTGATCCGGACGGTCGGGACCCAGTCGTCGGTCAGCCGGGCCTCGTAGTCCCCGGCGTCGGTCCGCTCGACCAGGATGTCCGGGACGACGTACTGGGTCTCGGCGCCGGCGAACTTCAGCCCCGGCTTGGGGTCGAGGCGGTGGAGCTGGTCGACCGCCTCCCGGATGGTGGCGATGTCGAACCGGGTGGCCTTCTGGATGACCGGGATGCGGTTGTACCCGACGTCCTCCAGGTGGTCCCGGATCAGCACCACCAGGGCGTCCCGGTGGGGGGTGTCGGGCGTCACCTGCAACAGCAGGCACTCCTTCAGGTCGCGGGCCCCGACCCCCGGCGGGTCGAGCTTCTGGACGACGTGGACCAGGGCGTCCTCGACCTGCTCGGCCGTCACCGGCTCGTCGTAGGTCTGGGCGATCTCGGCCGGCGACACCGGCCGGAACGTCTCCCGCCCCGGGTCGTCCTCCTTGTCCCGCTCCCGGACCTTTTCCTTCACCCGCACCCGGGCCCCGAGGTAGCCGGTCCGGTCGATGAAGCTGCACACGTGCCGGGCCAGCCGCCTTTGGTCGGCCGTCAGCTCCATCTCCCCGAGCTGCTCGGCCAGGTAGTCCTGGAGCGACTGCGGCCGGTCCGGCATGTTGGCCATCGCGTCCAGCTTCCGGTCGCCCTCCTCCTCCAGGGCCGCCCGGCTGACCCGGTGCTCCTCGTTGAAGTGGTCGTCCCAGTCGCGGTTGAGGGCCTCCAGCCGGCTAAACTCCAGGTCGCCGGTCTCGTCGTGCTTCAACGGCGCGTCCGGGTTGAACTCCTCGGCCGGAGCGGCCTCTTCGCCCAGGTGCTCCTTCTGCTCCAAGAACGGGTTCTCCTGGAGTTCCTTCTCGATCTTCGCCAACAGGTCGACGATGGGCAGTTGCAGAATTTCCATCGACTGGATCATCCGCGGCGCCAGGATCATTTTCTGATCCATGCGCGTGTGCATGTCCATGCCGATCCGCATGCCGCTCATCGCATCTCCGTCTGTCCGGGGGGCCGGGCGGTCCCGCCGGGTTGTCGTTCGGGCCGGGCTAAAACGTCCGCCGGCCGTCCAGGGCGTCGGCGAGCATCTGGGCGTTGGCCAGTTCCAGGGACGCGCCGGAAGGCAACCCGCGTGCCAGCCGCGTCACCGCCACCCCGGTCCCGGCCAACAGGTTCGACGCAAATAAGGCCGTCCCGTCGCCTTCGAGCGTCGGGCTGGTAGCCAGTATCACCTCCCGCACCCCGCCGCTGCGTACCCGGTGGACCAACGGGCCGAAGGTCAGCCGGTCCGGGCCGGTCCCGTCGAGCGGGGCCAGCCGCCCGCCGAGGACGTGGTACACCCCGCGGTACGAGCCGACCCGCTCGAACGAGGTCACGTCCCGCGGCGTCTCGACCACGCACACCAGCCCGCCGTCCCGCCGGGGGTCGGCGCACACCGGGCAGAGGTCCCGGTCGGCGAGGTTGTAACACGCCCGACAGGCCCGGATGGCCGCGGCCGCGGCCCGCAGGGCGTCGGCCAGGGCGACCGCGTTCCGCCGGTCCCCGCCGAGCAAGTGGTGGGCGATCCGCTCGGCGCTCTTCGGCCCGATCCCGGGGAGCTTGACCAACTCGGCCAACAGCCCGCCCATCACCCCGCCGGCCTCCTGCGCCAAGACCCCACCCCCCGGCCCCCTCCCCCGCGGGGGGAAGGGGAGAAAGCGAACCTCCGCCTCATTCCTCCCCCTCCCCCCGCGGGGGAGGGGGCCGGGGGGTGGGGTCCTCCTACCCGCCCAGCCCCGGCAGCCCGCCGCCCATCAGCCCCGGCGGCAGCCCGAGGTTGGCGGCCATCTTGGCCGACTCCTGGGCCAGT
>JAIEQO010000295.1 GCA_019747655.1 Gemmataceae bacterium
CGGGGGGAGGGGGGGGCGGAACCGACCGCCGTCGTTCTCCCCCTCCCCCCGCGGGGGAGGGGGCCGGGGGGTGGGGTCCGGTCATTTTCCTCCTCCCCGGTAATCCCGTCTCCTGCCTGTGCGGGTACGACCTGTTCGCCGGGCGGGTGGTCCGGCGGCTGGGCGGCCGGGGCTGGGAGCTGCCGTACCGGCGGGAGACGCTGCCGCTGGCGTCGAAGGTGGTGTCGGCCGTCGGCCGTGTGGACTACGTCCGGGTGCGGCGGGTCGGCGAGGCGGTCGAGCCGGTGGCCGTCAGCGGGGCGTCGATCCTCAGCACGACGGTGGTGGCCGACGGGTTCGTGCTGGTCGACCGCGACCTGGAGGGCCACGCCCCGGGCGAACCGGTCGAAGTGTGGCTGTATGGCTGAGGGCGCCGGTTGGGGGTCCAGGGGTTGTCACCCCTGGCTACCGGCGGTCGCCGCTCCGCGGCTCGGGGGGGCACATGTCTTGCGTCCCGTCGGGACGACCGCTTGTAGCCAGGGGTGACAACCCCTGGACCCTATACCCCGATCCGCGTTAATCTGCGCTCCGATCTGCGTCATCTGCGGCCCCGTCTTTTTCTTCCTCCCGGCCGGCGAGCGTGTAAGGCGGTAGTTCGGGCAGGCCCAAGAGCTTCCGGCCGGCGGCCACCCGGTTCATCAACTCGATCCGGGTGGCGAGGTGGTGGGCCAGCGTCTCCGGGGCGAGCGTCACCCGGGCGTCCACCGCCACCCCGATCCGCCGGCGGAAGTCCGGCCGCTTGTTCTTGGTCGGCAGCCCGCCCTTGTACGACGTGTAGCTCCCCCACCCGCCCTCGATCCAGCACGGGAAGACGGGCGTGTCCGGCCGGGCCGAGAGCACCTGCCACACCCCCCGGCCGAACCGCCGCAGCGGGCGGTCGTCGCTGCGGCGGAGGTAGCCCTCGGGGAAGAGGACGACGCACTCGCCCCGGTCGAGGGCGGCGATCACCTCCTTGATCTCCTGCGGCACGTCCTGCTTGAGGGCCTTCTCGGGCACCCGGATGGCCTTGATGACCCGCCGCATCAGCCAGCGGATGACCGGCTTGTCGTAGAACTGGCTGGTCATGACCGGGGTGATCGGCCGGGGGAGGACCTTCGCGATGAAGAACGGGTCGGCCCAGCAGGCGTGGTTGCCGATGACCAGGCACGGCCCGCGGGGCGGGATGTCGGCGAGGCCCGGCCCGGTCCCGCGGACCCGGTACATCAGCGAGATGACGGGCTCGCAGAATAGCTCGAAGAACGGCCGGAACAGGGCCCACCAAGCGAAAAGGGCGGCCGCGCCGGCCATACCGGCGAGGCCCCACGCGGCCCAGTCGCCGAGCCCGATCAGAGTCAGGATCACGGCCGCCGGTAAGACGAAGCCGAGTACCGCACACCCGAGGGGCGTCGAATCACCCGGCCGGGCGTGGACGACCGCCCGGCCCAACGCCGCGACCCAGATCACCCCGGCCGGGACCGCCAACAGAGCACGCGGCCACTCCCCGGTCGCGGCCCCGTAGGCAGCCAGTCCGAACACGGCTGCCGCGGCCGGGGGGACGAATCCGAGGGCCCGGAACGGGTGCCAGAAGAGGAGCGGGACGAGCCCGCCGAGGGCGAACGCGAACCACGCCCCGTCGGCCGGCGGGTCCCGGTCGGCGGACCCGGCCACGACCGCGCACCCGACCACCCCGACGACGAGAGCGAAGAACGCGGGCAACCGGTCGCGGATCGCGGTCATGCGGGGCTACCACGGCGGCGGGGTGGCGGGCATTGTAGCGGCCGGGTCAGGGGCGGGTCGGTCTGACGATCTTTCTTCCGGTCGAGTTGGGTTGGTTCGGACGTGGGGTGGCGCAGGCGGCCGGAACCAATGAGGCCGGTGCGAACGATCCCGCCCACCGCCCTTGCCGGCGGCCGCCGGCCGGCTAGAGTGATCGTTCCGATTGTGCGCGCCGCCCCGCCGGCGGGCGACGGGCCAGCGAGGACGTGTCATGGGCATGCAGTGCGCCGTCTGCGGGAAGAAGCCGGTGGTCGGCAACCGGAAGACCTACCGCGGCAAGGCCAAGTACCTCGGCGGGGTCGGCAAGAAGATCACCGGCACCGCCAAGCGGCGGTTCAAGCCGAACCTCCGGCGGATCAAGGTCGCCCTCGACGGCGAGACCCACCGGGCCCGGGTCTGCGTCCAGTGCATCCGCAGCGGCAACATCCAGAAGCCGATGAAGCGGAAGCCGTTCGCCGAGATCAAGGTCTAGCCTTCCGTCATCAAGTCGTCAGGTCTTCACGTCATCAAGTCAGCCGGCCCCAGGTCTCGGACTTGAAGACCTGACGACATGAGGACTTGACGACATGGATCTCGACCTCGCCGACGTGAGGGCGGTCGCCCGGCTGGCCCGGCTGGACGTGCCCGAGGCCGACCTGCCGCGGGTCCGGGCCGAGCTGGCCGCCATCCTCGGGTACGTCGAGCAGCTCCGCGCGGTCGACACCGCCGGCGTCGAGCCGCTCGCCCACCCCCTCCCCGTCTCGAACGTCTTTCGGGACGACCAGCCCCGGCCGTCGCTGCCGGTGGACGAGGCGCTGGCCAACGCCCCGGCCCGCACCGGCGACTACTTCGCCGTCCCCGCAGTCTTCGCGGATTAACCACAGAGTCACAGAGACCACCGAGCAGAGGAAGACCGAAAGGGGGTTGATAGAATCCTCCTCCGTCTTCCTGTCTGCTCGGTGCCCTCTGTGACTCTGTGGTTAATCTCTCTTCCGGGTCACCGATGTCCCTGACCGAGCTGACCGCGGCCGAACTCGTCGCCCTCCAGGCCGCGGGCAAGGCGTCCGCCGCCGAGGTCGCCGAGGCGTTCCTGGCCGCCGTCCGGGACCGCGAGCCGGTCCTGCACTCGTTCCTGCACGTCGACGAGGATGATGCCCGCCGGCAGGCCGCGGCCGTGGACGCCAAGCGGGCATCGGGCCAGCCGCTCGGGCCGTTGGCCGGGGTGCCGGTGGCCGTCAAGGACGTGCTCTGCACGAAGGGCGTCCGCACCACCTGCGGCAGCCGGATGCTGGAACGCTTCGTCCCGCCCTACGACGCCCACGCGGTCGAGCGGCTGCGGGCCGCCGACGCGGTGCTCCTCGGCAAGACGAACCTGGACGAGTTCGCCATGGGCTCGTCCACCGAGAACAGCGCGTTCGGCCCGACCCGCAACCCGTGGGACCCGGCCCGCACTCCGGGCGGGTCGTCCGGCGGCAGCGCCGCGGCCGTCGCGGGCGGGCAGGCCCCGCTCGCCCTGGGCACCGACACCGGCGGGTCGATCCGCCAGCCGGCCGCCCTGTGCGGGGTGGTCGGGCTGAAGCCGACCTACGGCCGGGTATCTCGCTACGGGTTGGTGGCGTTCGCCTCGTCGCTCGACCAGGTCGGTCCGTTCGCCCGGACGGTCGGCGACGCGGCCCTCTTGCTCGAAGCGGTCGCCGGGCACGACGGCCGGGACAGCACTAGCGTGGCCGAGCCGGTCCCGGCGTACTCGAAGACGGTCAACGAGCCCGTGAAGGGGTTGCGGATCGGGGTGCCACGCGAGTTCTTCGGTGAGGGGCTCGACGCCGAGGTGGAGGCGGCCGTCCGGCAGGCCCTCAAGGAGTACGAGCGGCTCGGGGCGACGCTGGTGGACGTGTCCTTGCCGCACAGCCCCTACGCCCTGGCCGCGTACTACGTCGTCGCCCCGGCCGAGGCGTCGAGCAACCTGGCCCGGTTCGACGGGATGCACTTCGGCCACCGGACGAAGGACAAGCTCGGGCTGATCGAGACCGTCTCCCGGTCCCGGGCCGAAGGGTTCGGGCCGGAGGTGCAACGCCGCGTCCTGATCGGCTCCTACGTCCTCTCCAGCGGGTACAAGGACGCCTACTACCTCCAGGCGCTGAAGGTCCGGCGGCGGGTGAAGGGCGACTTCGACGCGGCGTTCCAGTCCTGCGACGTGATCGCCGGGCCGACCACGCCCACCCCGGCGTTCGTCATCGGCGAGAAGGCGGCCGACCCGCTGGCGATGTACCTGTCGGACGTGTACACGGTGTCGGCCAACCTGGCCGGGCTGCCGGGGCTGAGCCTGCCGTGCGGGTTCACCAAGTCGAACCTCCCGATCGGGCTGCAACTGCTGGCCCCGCCGTTCGCGGAGGAGACGCTGCTCCGGGCCGCCCGGATGGTCGAGGCCGCGACCGACTGGCACGCCCGCCGGCCGCCGGTTAAGATCGGGGCATGAGCACCGCCACCCTTCCCCCGCCCGCCCCGAAGCCGGTACGGGCCGAACGCCTCCTGACGGCCGCCGACCTGGCGGCCCTACCGACCTCCCTTCCGTCCGGGGATGTCCGGTATGAACTCGACGACGGGAGGCTGATCGTCATGCCGCCGCCCGGGGACATCCACGGCCGCCGCCAGGCCAAAGTCATTACCCACCTCGACACCCAGGGCGAGGAGAAGGGGCATGGGGAGGTCCGCGGCGAGGTCGGGATCGTACTCCGGCGTAACCCGGACCGGGTGGTTGGGGCGGACGCCGCCTTCATCCTGACAGCTTCCCTCCCGGTCCGGCGGTCGAAGGAAGGTTACCTGGAGACGATCCCGGAACTGGTCGTCGAAGTCCGGAGCAAGAACGACACCTCGAACGAGGTCCGGGCGAAGAAGGAAGAATACTTCGACGCCGGCGTCCGGCTCGTCTGGGTAATCGATCCGGACGACCGGACCGTGACCGCCCACCAGCCCGGCCAGCCGCCCCTGGTTTTCGCCGAAGCCGACACCCTGACCTGCCCACTGATCCCCGGGTTCGCCGTCCCGGTCGCCCGGCTGTTCGTTGGGTCCTAGCCCCCGGCCGCCCGCCGGGCCTCCCACCGCCGGTGCAGGGCGCTCATCTGCGGCAGGAGGCGGAACCCGTGCCGCCAGTGCCACAGGGCGCTCGGGCCGTTGTCCAGGGCGAACGTGCTGGCCAGGTCCGAAAAGCCCAACCCCCGCAGGGCCTCGACCACGGCCGCCAGCAGCGCCGACCCGACCCCCCGCCGGACCTCCCACGGGTGGACGAACACCCACGTCAGGTGCGGCACCCCGAGCCGCCGCTCCACCGCGTCGGCCGGCGGCGGGCCCTTCCACACCCCGGCGAACGGCTCCGTCAGCACCTCCGGCGGGGCCAGCGTCACCAGCACCCCGCCCACGTCGCCGCGGCTCGCCTCCCGCGGGTCGACCGCCCGGAAGCACGCCGCCTCGATCAGCGGGCCGTCCTCGCCGGACAACGTCTTCCGGTACGTCGCGGCGAGGGCGGCGTCCGCGGCCGCGTCGTCCAACGACTCGAACGGCTGGGTCCGGCCGAGGGCCGCCGCGAACAGGTCGGCCAGCCCCGGGGCGTCGGCCGCCGGCAGGTGGCGGACCTCGACCGGCTCCCACGGCTCGGCCGCCACCGCCGACAGGTCGCGGGCGCAGCCGAACAGCTTCGGCCGGGGCGTCAGGACGCACCGCCCGCCGAAGTACTCGTACTTGTACGCCGGGTTCCGCGGCAGCCGGCGGAACTCGTCGACCGTCAGCGGCAGCTCGACCACCCGGAAGTGCTCGGTCACGGTTCTTTCCCCCGGGTGATTGCACCGGCCCGGCCGGCGTGCGATAATCCCGCGGCCCCGCCAGCGGGGCACCCACCACTCTACCGCCTCGGAGACGTTCCCGTGACCGCTCTCGTCCGCACCGCCCTGTTCGCCGCCGCCGCGGCCGGGGTGCTGGCCGCCGCCGGCCAGCCGTCCGCCGCCCAGAAGAAGGACGCCCCGAAGGCCGGCAAGGCCGGGACCGTCGAGATCAAGCAGGGGAAGGACGACAAGTACCGGTTCAACGTCCGGGACGCCGACGGCAAGTTCCTGGCCATGTCCGGGCCGTCCGGGTTCGCCACGCGGGCGGAGGCCGTCAAGGGCCTGGACGCCCTGAAGGCCGCCCTGGACGGGGCCAAGGTGGTCGACGTCAAGGGCAACGGGAAGGACGACGAGGACGACAAGAAGCCGGTCGACAAGAAGAAGAAGGGCGGGAACTGACCGGTCGTGCCGACTGTACGGGCGGACCGATTCGCCGCCCCGGCCACCCCCGGGCCGGGCCGTCGGGTATGCTTGGGGTGGACGCCCCGCACCCCGGCGGCCCCATGCCGATCAGCCCCTTCCTGCTCGCCGCCGCCCTCTTCCCGTCCCCGGCGGCCGCCGGGGATTCGGGTGGCACAGGCATTCCTGCCTGTGCAGACCCCCCCGGCACCCGCTACTACATGCTCCTGTTTGGCGGGCAGTCGGTCCCGTTCCAGGCCCGGACCGCCCACACCTGGGCCACCTGGGTGAAGGCCACCCCGATGGTCACCGGGGCCGTCGCCCTGGAGGTCGTCACCATCAGTTGGCTCCCGGCCGACCTGGAGGTCCGGCCGCTGCTCCTCCGCAAGAAGGTCGGCAAGAACCGGCCGCTCGACGAGACGCTGGCGATCATGGCCCGGAACCACTCGCGCGTGTCCGTCTGGGGGCCGTACGAGACGGACGCCGGGCGGTACGGCCGGGCGGTCGCCCAGGCCCGGCTGCTGGAAAGCGGGGCCGTCGGCCACCGGACGCTCGACTCGCTCACCCGCCGGCCGGCCGTCCAGCACTGCGTCCACGCCATCACCTACGCCGACCCGTTCGTCCGGAAGTACGTCCAGCCGGTCCTGCGGGTCGGCGAGCCCGGGACCAGCCGGCTGGCTGCCAAGTACCTCCGGGGCGGGGCCTTCCCCGGCTACCCGGTCACGCACGACTGGCTGCTGACCGCCCTCGGGCTGGACCACGCCGGGCTGGTCCGCCGCCAGCCCGGCGAGCGGGTGCCGCCGGAGTGGCGGTGAGCCCCGGGGACCCAGGGCTTCCGCCCTGGGCAACGGTCGGCGGCCCCTCCGGGGCGAAGACCGCCGGAATGCCCCGCCGCGGAGCGGCCGTCGTCCGTAGCCCGACGCGGGAGCGTCGGGACCGATCAATCGGCGCTCGCACCCGGCCCGGCCCTCGGTTAGAATGACGCCCCGTGAGCACCCTGCACGGGAGCCGCCCATGTCCGCCCCGTCCGTCCGCGCCGACCTACGCCCCGACCGGGTCGCCGTCCTCACCATCGACCAGCCCGGGGCGAAGGTCAACGTCCTCACCGAGCAGCTCTGGGCCGACCTGGAGGCGGCCGTCGACGGCCTCGCCGCCGTCACCGACCTCGCCGGGGTGGTCGTCGCCAGCGGCAAGCCGGGGGTGTTCGTGGCCGGGGCCGACCTGAAACTCCTCGGCGACGCCCCCGGCCCGAACGACCCGGCCGTCCGGGCGTTCATCGACCAGGGGCTGCGGGTCCTCGGCAAGCTCGACCGGCTGCCCGTTCCGACCTGCGCCGCCATCGACGGCGTCGCACTCGGCGGCGGGCTTGAGGTCGCCCTAGCGTGCGACTACCGCGTGGTCGGGTCGCACCCGAAGGTGCAACTCGGGCTGCCGGAGGTCAAGCTCGGGCTCATCCCCGGGTGGGGCGGGACCCAACGGCTCCCCCGCCTGATCGGGCTGCCGCCCGCGGTCGAGTTCCTGACCTCCGGCGACCCGGTCGGCGGTCCGCAGGCGTTCGAGCGGGAGCTGGCCGACGCAGCCGCCGACTCGGCCGGTCTGCTCGACGCGGCCGCCAAGCTCGTCCTCGACCACCCGGACTGGGCCGACCGGCGGGCGGCCAAGCACGGCCCGCTCCCGCTCGACGCCCACCCGACGGCCAAGATGCCGCCGGCCACCGCCCCGGCCGCCGTCCGGGAGGCGTACCGGGTGGCCATCGACGGGGCTAAACAGTCGCTCGCCGCGGCCGTCCGGGTCGAGACGGCGGCCTTCCTGACGCTCGCCGGGTCGGCCGAGTCGAAGCGGTTGATCGCCGAGTTCTTCGCGGCGCGGAAGAAAGTGTAACAGCCAGGTTGACATCGGCCGCCGGGATGTTAGTGTTCACTAGTCCATATCTACCGGGCCGAACCCGTGGCCCGTCCAACCGGGACCCTGCGGGGGTTGAGCGTGCCGGGGTCCCGGATCGCCCCGGCAAAACCCGAACGGGCTGTCGGTGAACGGGTTGTGGCAAAATTTGGGGACGACCACAGCAGCCTCGCCGCGGACGGAACGTCATCAAGCCGTGGCCGGTCGGGGGTTACAGAAACCGCGAAAACAGAGGGGGGAGGGGGTGCCCCACGCCGGATGGCGGCCCGACACAACCCCGCGTACTATCACCAGACCGGCCCACCCGTTGCGGAAGACCCTCACATGCGTACCGCTGCACTCGCCGTGCTGCTCCTCGCCGCCCCGGCCGCCCTCGCCCAGCGGGAACACGGGTTCGACAACCGCAAGGCGTCCGGCCAGCCGTACCTCAAGCCCGAGGAGACGGTCGCCCGGTTCGAGGTGGCCCCGGAGTTCGAGGTCAAGCTGTTCGCCGGGGAGCCGGACCTGGCCAACCCGATCGCCTTCACCATCGACGAGAAGGGCCGGGTCTGGTGCGTCGAGTGCTTCGAGTACCCGAGCAAGGCCGGCAAGAACACGCCCCGGGACCGCATCGTCATCCTGGAGGACACCGACGGCGACGGCCGGTGCGACAAGCGGACGGTGTTCGCCGAGGGGAAGGACTTCCCGGTCCCGGAGGAGCGGAAGAAGGCCGGGCTGGGGGCGTTCGACATGGCCTCCGGGATCGAGGTCGGGCACGGCGGGGTGTTCGTGGGGGCCCCGCCGTACCTCTGGTACATCGAGAACAAGGACGACAAGCCGGGCAAGTTCGACGTGCTGCTGAAGGGCTTCGGCAGCCAGGACACCCACGAGACGCTGAACACCTTCCAGTGGGGCCCGGACGGCTGGCTGTACGGGCTGCACGGCGTCTTCACCCAGTCCGACGTGACGCCGCACGGTCAGGCCGACGGGCCGGTGACGCGGCTGAACGGGGCGGTCTGGCGGTATCACCCAACGAAGAGGAGCTTCGAGGTATTCGCCGAGGGGACGAGTAACCCGTGGGGGATGGACTGGCGGAACACCGACGGCCAGTTCATCCTGGCCTGCTGCGTCATCCCGCACCTGTACCACATCGTCCCCGGCGGCATCTACAAGCGGCAGGCGGGGGCGAGCTACAACCCGCACGTCTACGGCTACCTGGACGAGATTTGCGACCACACGTTCCACAAGGAGAGCGGCTGGGCCCACGCCGGGCTGATCTCGCTGGACGCCCCGCACATCCCGGAGAAGTACCGCAACAGCGTGATCTTCGGGAGCATCCACGGCTGCTCGGTGAAGCAGAACATCCTGAAGCCGAGGGGGAGCACGTTCACGGCCAGCCGGGGCGACGACTTCCTGGTGAGCGGCGACAAGAACTTCCGCCCGATCAACATGAAGTGGGGCCCGAACGGGGACATTTTTCTGATCGACTGGCACGACCAGAACCCGTGCCACCAGGCGGCGGCCGGTAGCTGGGACTACGAGCGGGGGCGGGTGTACCGCATCCAGCTCAAGGGGGCGACGCCGAAGAAGGCCGAGGATCTGGGCAAGAAGTCGGACGGTGAACTGGGGCGGTTAGCCGTAGTCGGCCCCGACCCGTGGACCCAGCGAACTGCGCTGAGGTTGTACACGGATGGCACCCGGAAGTCGACCGCCAACCTCGATACTGTCGGTCAGGACAACATCTTAAAGGTCTGCATGGCAGCCCGCGGGGCGGGTAACGATCCTGCAGCGGTCCGGGCGTTCTTCATGGGAGACGATGTTAAGGAATTCGGACGCGGGGCACCGGAAGTCCGGGCGTTCGTTTACCGGACTCTCGGGGAATCGAGTGACGGCCTCCCGCAGGTGCTATCCAGGCTGGTCGCCGAGGCGGAGGTCGAACCCAGCCCGGTCGCCCGCCGGGAACTCGCGTCGGCCGCGGTCCGGCTGGCCGACAAGCACGATGTCACACCCCTCGTCCGGGCGCTGCTGGCCCGCAAGGAGGACGCGGCCGACCCGGTCATCGGGCAACTGGTGTGGCTGGCGTACGAGAAAGTCTTGGCGAGCGGGGGCCGTAAGGCCCCTGATGGGAAGAAGGATCAGGGGGCTGACACCCCCCGCTCGCCCGTGGACGAAGAACTCGCCTGGCTGGCAGAGCAGTCCCCGGACAACATCTTTGTGCGGGACAGCATCGTCCCGAAGGTGATGCGGCGGCTGGTCGCCACCGGCCGGCCCGAGGACCTGAGGCGGTGCGTGGCGTTCGTCGCCGGGCTGAAGGACGCCCACAGCCGGGAGAAGGCCCTGGACGGGCTGGCCGTGGCCCTCGCCGGGCAGACCGTCACCGCCCCGGAGGAGTGGGCCGGCCTGCAAGCCGAACTGGTCAAGGAGAACGACCCGAAGCTGGTGTCGCTGGTGAACAAGCTGGCCGTCAGCTTCCGCGACCCGGCCGCCATCAAGCGAGCGGTGGCCGCCGCGACCGGCGGGGGGCAGGCCGCCACCCGGGCCGAGGCGGTCCGCCAGCTCGGCCAGCTCAAGGCCGCCGAGACGCTCCGGGTGGTGCTCGACCTGGTGCGGGCCGACCCCGACGTGGCCGTCCGGGCCGAGGCCGTTCGGGCACTGGCCGCGTTCGACGACCCGAAGGTCCCGGCCGAACTGGTCGCCGGGTGGAAGGAGCTGCCGCCGGCCGTCCGGCCGGACGTGGTCAACACCCTGGCGTCCCGCAAGGAGTGGGCGAAGGCGTTACTGACGGCGATGGCCGCGGGCACGATCGACCGGGCGGCCGTCACCGACAACACGATCCTCCGGGTGCAGGCGTTCAAGGACGGCGAGCTGAACCGGATGGTCGAGAAAGCCTGGGGCCGGACCCGGCCGACCCCGGCCGAGTTGACCGCCACCATCGACAAGGCCCGGGCGTCGTTGCACGAGGCCCCGGGGTCGTTCGCCAGGGGCCGGGCGGTGTTCGAGGCCAACTGCGCCAAGTGCCACAAGTTCGACGGCAAGGGGGCCGAGGTCGGGCCGCCGCTGGACGGGGCGGCCCGGGACATCGAGTACATCCTGACCAACGTGATCGACCCGAACCGGGTGATCGGCGCCCCGTACTTCCTCCGCACCGCCCGGCTGCTTGACGGCACCGTGCAGCAGGGCGTCCTGGCCGAGGAGGACGACAAGACGCTGACCCTGAAGCAGGAGAACGGCGTCCTCCGGAAGATCGCCCAGGAGGAGCTGGACGGCCCGGTCCAGGTGGTCGAGAAGTCCTTGATGCCGGAGGGGCTGGGGTACAACATGTCGGCCCAGGACTTCCGCGACCTCGTGCGGTATCTGATGGCCCACCCGTTCCTGGCCGAGGTGACGGTCAACGGCGAGAAGGTGTCGGCCGGGGTGCCCGGGCGGATCGCCCTGCCGGACACGAAGGGCGGCCCGGCGGTGATCGAGGCGAGGATCACGGCCACAGTCGAGGTGAAGACGACGTTCCTGGTCGGCTCGACGCACGACTTCGAGGTCCGGCTGAACGGCCAGGCGGTGGGCACCGGGAAGGGGCACGGCAAGGACGTGCAGCCGGACCGGGCGGCGTTCGGGGTGGTGTTACCGGCCGGGACGCACACGGTGGCGGTGGTGGCGAAGGCCGGCGGCGGGATGGTGTACGCCCGGCTGGCCGACCCGGACCGGAAGCTCCAGCACCCCGAGCCGGCCCCGAAGAAGTGACGGCGGCCGGGGAGGAGAGGCACGGCTGGCCGCACGATGAACACCGATCAGAACACGATCAGAACACGATCAGATGTCTGGATCGGGTCTTGATCGGCGTTCATCGTGCGGCCGCCGTGTAAGAGTTTCGATCACCGCCGGCGGCGGACCAGCACCGCCAAGAGCCCGAAGTAGACCGCCACCAGCGGCAGCCCGGCGGCCGTCCCCCACCGCCACAGGGTCGTCTCCCGGTCCGAGAGCGACACCCGCGGGAACGACCACTCCTGCTCCGGGACGACCGGCAGCCGGTCCGGGCGGTTGACCAGCCAGTTCGCCGTGTGCAAGAGCAGCTTTTCCTGGGCCGGCTTTAGGTCCGGCCCGGTGAACAGGTTGCCGCTGCCGAACACCACCACCCGCCCGGCCGGCGGGGCCGCCTTCGCGGCGGCCGCGGTCAGCCCGGCCACCGCCAGCCCGCCCCCCGGGA
>JAIEQO010000311.1 GCA_019747655.1 Gemmataceae bacterium
CGGCGGGCTGATGGCCGGGTTCGCCGCCGCCCACCTGCTGGCCCGGCTGACCGGGCTGCCGCTGTGGGCCGGGTACGGGCTGGCGGCCGGCGGGCTCGGGGCGGCCGGGGCCAAGCTCCTCCTGACCGGGCGGGACGGGTTCGCCGGCCTGCGGCCGCTGCCCCAGACGACCGAGGCGCTGGCGGAGAACGCCGAATGGCTGGCCGAACACCTCAACCCGGCCGGGTGACGGACGACCCGGCGGCGATCCGGGCCCGGATGGCGGAGACACGGCAGGCCCTGGCGGGCGCCCTCGGCGCCCTCCGGGGCCGGCTCGTCGGCGGCAGTACCCAACCGACCAACACAGGGGGACCGACCGTGGCGAAGGCGACCGGGGCGGCGGGCGGCAAGGCCGGCAAGAAGCCGGCCGGCCGGACCATGTCGATGAAGAGCGGCAAGGGGAGCGGGGCGGCCGTCGCCCGCGGGACCGCCAAGGCGAAGGCCGGGACGGCCAAGGCGGCCGCCGGGGCGGCCAAGACCACCGCGAAGAAGAAGGCGGCCGGGAAGACCAGCGGGAAGACGGCGGCGAAGCGGACGGCCGGGGCGAAGGCGTCGGCCGCCCGGACCACCAAGGCGGCCGGGGGGAAGGCGACCGGCAAGAAGGCCGGGGCGAAGAAGACGACCGCCCGGCGGAAGAAGGCGCCGAGCGTCATCGGGGCGGCCCTGGACAAGGCCAAGGAGCTGGCGGTGGAGGTCGGCAAGGGGGCGCTGGCCGGGGCCGCCGGGGTGGTGGGCGAGAAGATGGGCGAGGCCGGTCAGCAGACCCAGCAGGCGGCCGAGCAGGTCAAGCCGGAGGGCGGGCAAGGCAGCGGTAACGCCGGGTCCGGCGGCCAAAGTTCGGGGGGCTGATCCCCCGGCCGGTCCGGTTGTAGCGGTCGTCGGGGCTGGCGGGGCGGTTCGGCCCCCCGCCGGCCCCGACGACCGTTGCGACCGTTCACCGGCGCCGCCGGCCCATCCGATACCCTCCGTGCGAGCCGTCCGGACGACGGCCACCTACCCGCCAGGGAAGTCCCGCATGGACGCGAACCGGTTCATCCCCGCCGTCGACGGGCTCGAACCCCGGACGGTCCCGAGCGTCAGCCCGGACCAGGCGGTCGGGGCGTTCGTCCGGGCCCAGCAGAACGCCATCAACATCCGCGAGGTGTACGCCACCTTCGGCAAGCCCCGGACCGAGCAGTCGATCACCTTCCTGGCCCAGCAGCTCCCGGAGGTGGCGGCCCAGAGCCGGGCCGACGCCGCCGTCCTGGACCAGTTCCGGGCCGACCTCCTGGCCCGGGCGGCCGCCCGACCGGCCGAGGCCACCACCCTGCTCGGGTACGCCGGGGCGGTCGGGGCCGTCCAGTTCGACGCTGTCGTCACCGCCGCCTTCGCCGACCTGTTCGCCCCCGGGTTCGGGGCCCCGCCGCCCCCCCCGCCGCCCCCGCCCCCGCCGCCGAACGCCCCGACCGACTTCGGGACCGACACCCGCGGGCCGCTGCCGTTCCCGCTCAACGACCCGAACTTCCGGAACATCGGCAACGGCGTCCGGGTGCAGGACGTGACCGCCGGGTCCGGCGACGCCGTCGCCCTCGGCGACCGGGTGAACGTCAAGTATACCGGCTACCTCCGGTCGAACGGGACCGTGTTCGACTCGAACAACGCGGCCAACTTCACCGCCAGCACCGGGGCCGGGGGGGTCATCCCGGGGTTCGCCAACGGGCTGGTCGGCCTCCAGGTCGGCGGGACCCGGCGGATCGACATCCCGGCCAGCCAGGCCTACGGGGCCAACCCGCCGGCCGGCAGTCAGATTCCCGCCAACGCCGACCTGGTGTTCGAGGTCACCCTGAACTCCATCACCTGACCCGGAGCCGCCATGCCCGCCGTCCGCGTCGCCACCGTCGCCCCCGTCCCCGATGACGGGGCGACCGGGAAGGTGGCCGAGGTCTTCGCCGACATCCGCCGGACCAAGGGGCTCGACCGGGTCCCGAACCTCTGGCGGGTGTTGGCCACCAACCCCGACCACCTGGAACTCGTCTGGGGCCGGCTCAAGGCCCTGATGCACCCGGAGGCGGTCGGGCGGACCCCGAAGCTCGACCCGCTCACCCGCGAGGCCATCGCCCTGGCGGTGTCGGCCACCAACGGCTGCGGCTACTGCGTCAACTCCCACACCGCCGCCTTGATGAAACTCGGGGCCGACGCCGAGACGGTCGGCGAGGTGCTGGCCGTGGCCGCCCTGTTCAACACCACCAACATGCTGGCCGACGGCTACCAGGTCGAGCCGGACATCCTGCCGCCGGGGTGAGGATCGGGGTGCCCCCCCCTCTGCTTCGTCGCCCACCGCCACCACCGACCGAACCAGTTTCTGGATCATGACTTCCGCCCGATTATCAGGGCCGGGCTCAGCGGCCGGGCGGTCACGGTCGCCCTCGATTTTCGGCGGAACCCGTTTCCCTCGAACGGCTTCCGCCACCACCCCTCCGTTGCCGTACCCGGTCACGGCCGCGTCCCCCCGCCTTCGGCGGCCGGGCCCGAGCCTGGCCATCTTTAGTGTACATTTATAACATACTGTTCGCATGTCAAGTTTAATCGGCAGAGGCCGCTGGGCCGATCGGCCCGGGTAGCCGCCCGTCGGTTCGGGGTACAATGCCTTCCGGAGGGATGACTTGGGACACCTGGCCGGCAAGCGGGTCGTCGTCACCGGCGGGAACGGGTTCCTCGGCCGGCCGGTCGTGGCCGCCCTGCGGGACCTGGCCCCGGCCGCGGTCGTCGCCCCCCGCAAGGCCGAGTACGACCTGACCGAGCAGGCGGCCGTCCGGCGGCTGCTGGCCGACCACCGGCCGGAGGTCGTCGTCCACCTGGCGGCGGTGGTCGGCGGGATCGGGGCCAACCGGGAGAACCCCGGCCGGTACTTCTACGAGAACGCCGTCATGGGCGTGGTGCTCATGGAGGAGGCCCGGCGGGCCGGGGTGGGCAAGTTCGTCGGCGTCGGCACCATCTGCTCGTACCCGAAGCACACCCCGGTGCCGTTTTGCGAGGACGACCTGTGGGCCGGCTACCCGGAGGAGACGAACGCCCCCTACGGGCTGGCCAAGAAGATGCTACTGGTCCAGGCCCGGGCGTACCGCGAGCAGTACGGGTTCCACGCCGTCACGCTCCTGCCGGTGAACCTGTACGGCCCGGGGGACAACTTCGACCCGGCCAGCAGCCACGTCATCCCGGCCCTGATCCGCAAGTGCATCGAGGCGCGGGACGCCGGGGCCCCCGAGGTGGTGGTCTGGGGGACGGGCTCGGCGTCGCGGGAGTTCCTGTTCGTCCGGGACGCGGCCGCGGGGATCGCCCGGGCGGCCGACCGGTACGATGCCCCGGACCCGGTGAACCTGGGGAGCGGGCAGGAGATCACCATCCGGGAGCTGGCCGAGGTGATCGCCGCCGCGTGCGGCTACCGCGGCCGGCTGGTCTGGGACGCCACCAAGCCGGACGGCCAGCCCCGCCGGTGCCTGGACACGTCGCGGGCGAAGGAGCGGTTCGGCTGGGCCGCGACGACGCCCTTCCGCCAGGGGCTGGGGGAGACGGTCGAGTGGTACGAGGGGGTACGGGCCAAGAATTTTTGACAGGATGACAGGATCAAGCAGGATCAAGTCAGGAAACATTGGTTTTTATTATCTCGTCTATCCTGTTATCCTGTCAAAATTCGGGGAGACTCCGGCTTGGCCGTGTCGGGCCTGAATGTCGTGTCGATCATGAACTACCCGCCGGACCCCCGGTTCCGGCGGATGTGCTTCGTCTTCCTCGACACCGTCATCCGCACCGGCGGGGCCGAGAGCGTCACCCTGCTGTACGAGGACGAGCGGCCGGAGGTGGCCCCGGAGCACCGCCGGGCGATCGACATCGAGGTCCGCCGGTGCCGGTCCGCGGACATCGGCCACCCGCACTTCAACCTCCGCTTCAAGCTCCCGAACCTGGCCGCCCTGGACTTCCCGTTCCTGTACCTCGACGCCGACATGGCCGTCCTGTCGGACCTCGGGCCGGTCTGGGCCCGGCGGCACGACCAGCCCTGGGTCGGGGTCGATCACCAGTGGGTGCCGGATGACCCGCGGACCCACCGCCCGCCGTTCCTGAACTCCGGCCTCCAGCTCGTCGGCGACCCGGCCTGTTACGACCTCGACGCCATCCTGGCGGTGCAGAACGCCGCGGCCCCGCTCGACCGGGCCGCGGACTTCACGAAGGACGAGATGTTCGCCTGCCCGGGGGCGGACCAGGCGGTGCTGTTCCGCTACTTCCGGGCGATCGGCTACGACTACACCCACCCGGCCATCGGCCCGGCGTGGAACAGTTGCGCCGGCGTGACCGCGATCACCCGGCGGCCGGGCGGGGGTTGGGCCGGCCACACCCGCGGCCTGTCCCCGGACTACCCGGTCCACGTCGTCCACTACTGGAGCCAGTTCAAGCCGTGGGCCGTCGGCTGCCCGCTGTATGAGAGCTACGCGGACCGGGTGCCGTGATCGGCTCCGGGTCGATCCAACCCACCCAGGGCTCCCGCGCTGAGTGAACCCAGGGCTCCCGCCCTGGGCAACGGACGCCGGCCCCTCCGGGGCGAAGACACCGACCCAGCCCTGAGCCGCGGAGCGGCGACCGCCTGTAGCCCAGGGCGGGAGCCCTGGGTTCGAGAATCCCGCGTGCGCCGCGCCCGCCCGCGGCGTCTCTATGAGCGGGGGTTGCATGACCGACACCGACACCCTGCTCGCCGGGCGGGCCCGGGACGGCAACCGGGCCGCGTTCGAGGAATTGGTCCGGCGGACCGCCCGGCTGGTGTACGCCCATTTGGTCCTGGCCACCGGCGACCCCGACCGGGCCGAGGACCTCGCCCAGGAAACGTACCTGAAGGCGTTCGCCGCCGTCCGCGGGCTGAAGGACCCGGCCATCTTCCGGCCGTGGCTGCTGTCGATCGCCCGGAACGTGGCCACCGACGCCGCCCGCAAGGCGACCCGGATCAAGCGGACGGCCCCGGCGGTGTCGCTGGTGGCGGCCGGGGACGTGCCGGCGGCCGGGCCGCCGCCGGACGAGGCGGCCGAGGGGGACGAGCAGCGGCGGGAGGTGCTGGCCGCCCTCCGCGGGCTGCCCGAGGAGTACCGGGTGCCGCTGACCCTGCGGTACATCGCCGGGGCCGACCCGGCCGCCATCGGCAGCCAGCTCGGCCTCTCCAACGGGTCGGTCCGCGGCTACCTGCACCGCGGGCTCAAGCTCCTCCGCGACCGCCTGCCGCCCGAGTACGGCGAATGACCCGGCGAGCGTCGGGCCGTCAGGCCGACGGTACGGAACCACCACCGTCGGCCTGACGGCCCGACGCTCGCCGGCTGCTCGCCCGGAGAATCGTGATGTCCGACACCGCCGCCACCCTCGACGACGCCGACGCCGACCGGCTGGACGCCCGGCTGCTCGACCTGTTCGCCCCGTCCCGGCCGGACGCCGGGCTGGAGGACCGGCTGGTCGGGTCGCTGCGGGCGGTCCCGGCCCCCCGCCCCGGGCTGCGGCTGACCGGATGGCCGGGGAAGGCCCTGCTGATGGCCGCCGGGCTGTCGTTCCTCGGGCTGTTCGGGGCCCTGGTCAGCGACGGCCGGCTGCCCCTGCCGGGCGGGGCCGAGTTCCGGGAAGCTGCTGCACCGGGCGACGGTCGCGGTATTTTTGCGAGCATTCGCCGCGAGCGTGAGGTCGACCGGCTCGCCGACCGCACTTCCGTGGGGATCGTGTCGGACGACCCCGTGGGGGATGCAGGGAGTGCCGGGGTTGGGGGCTCGCTCGAACCCCTCCGGGACGCGAACACAGCGAACCCCTACCAGGATGCCAAACGTTCGGTCCGCGGCAGTAGGGGCGGCGATGACTACATCGCGAAGGCCCGGTCCGGGGCGGAGCCCCCGGGTTATGCGGCGGGTAATGCGGACAGGCGCCCTCAGAGCCCGCCGGCCGGCCTTGGTGGCCTCGGCGGCGGGGGGCTCGGTGGTGGCGGGCTGGGCGGCGGCTTCGCCGGCGGGATCGGCGGTGGCGGGGTCGGGGGACCGGCCCCGGGGTTCAACTACTACAACGGCCCGGTCCCCGGGGCCTACACCACGCCGGGTGCGCCGCCGGCCGACAGCAAGAATCAGTGGGCCGCCACGCCACCACCGCCGGGGGGCGGGGATGGTAAGGACCAACAGGCCGGCCAGCCCGGCCGGCCGGCCGCCGACTACTTCCAGCCGGACGCGCAGCGACTCCGGTATCGGAGCGAGGACTGGAAGGCGACCGACAACGGCCGGGACGGACCCAAGGACGGCCGGCAGGACGTTGACAAGCCGGTGAGGGACTTGTCGTCCAACCCCAACGACCCCCAGCCGCCCGGCGAGGGGAAGGGCGAGGGCAAGCCGCAGCCGAAGCCGGACCCGAAGGGGCCGGCCGCCGACCCCGTCGCGCCGAACAAGGTCGAGCCGGGGCCGCAGCCGACCCGCCGGGTCGTCATCCGGTCCGGCGAGATCGAGTTCGAGGTCGAGTCGTTTGACGGGTCGGTGGCCGCCGTCACCAAGCTCGTCGCGGCCATCCCCGGGGCGTTCGTCGCCACCGTCAACAGCGACAAGCTGCCCAACGGCAAGGTCCGCGGGTCGATCACCGTCCGGGTCCCGCCGGACGCCCTCGACGGGCTCGTCCTCGACCTCCGCCGCGACCTCGGCAAGGGCGGCGAGCTGAAGGGCGTCAAGCTCACCAGCGCCGACGTGACCAAGCAGTACACCGACCTCGAAAGCCGGCTCCGGGCCGCCCGGACGATGGAACAGCGGCTGTTGCAGATGATCAAGGACGGCAAGGGGGAGATCAAGCAGCTCCTCGAAGCCGAGCGGGAACTCGGGGTGTGGCGGACGAAGATCGAGGAGGCCGAGGGCGAGCTGCGGTACTACGCCAACCTGGCCGCCCTCAGCACCCTGACCATCACCCTCGCGGAGAAGGAGGCCCGGGCCGCCGCCGGGCTGGCCGAGACCGAGCGGGTCCAGGCCGGGGTCGAGGTCGACGACGTGGACAAGGCGTACCAGCAACTGCTGGCGGCCGTCACCGAGGCCAAGGGGCGGGTGGTCAAGTCCGAGCTGCGGCAGCTCGCCGCCGGCCAGTTCAACGCCACCCTGAACTTCGAGGTCGCCCCGGACGCGAGCGGCCCGCTCCGCGACCGGCTCCGCCAGCTCGGCCGGGTGGCCCGGCTGGAGGTCGACCGGGCCCAGCAGCCCGAGGGCGGGGCCACCCCGCCGGCGAAGGACGCCAAGGTCCGCCGGGGCGACTCGGTCTTCCTGGTCCAGCTCTACAACCTGGCCAACGTCGCCCCGCGGGAGACGGCCGCCCTGAGCGTCGCCGCGGCCGACGTGCCGAAGGCGTACCAGGGGCTCCGCGAGGCCCTCGGGAAGATCGCCGGCCGGGTGCTCAACGCCCAACTGAACGAGCAGAACAAGGAGAACGTTTCGGCCCAGGTCGACTTCGAGGTCAAGCGGACGGACGAGGGGGCGGCTAAGGCGGCGCTGGCCGCGGCCGGCGAGCAGGTTTCCCGGCAGGTGACCCGGGCCCCCGAGAGCGACAACGTGACCGACACGAAGGTGCTGTACCGGGTGACGCTCGGGCCGGCCGCCCGGCTCGCGCCGCGGGAGACGGTCGTGCTGCGGGTCGCGGCGGTCGACGTGCCGGCCGTGTACAACTCGCTCCGCGACCTGGCCGGGAAGGCGGCCACGGGGAAGGTGCTGGCCGCCCAACTGAGCGAGCAGGACCGGAACAACGTCTCCGCCCAACTCGACGCTGAGGTCGGCCGGGCCGACGAGGCGGCCGTCCGGGCGGCCGTTGAGAATGCGGGCGATGTCCTGACCCGGCAGGTCGTGCGGGCGGCCGAGGGCGAGGCCGTGACCGACGCCAAGGTGCTGTACCGGGTGACGCTGGTGAACGCCCTGTACCTGCAACCGCGGGAGACGACGGCCCTGACGGTCGAGGTGGCGGACGTGGACGCGACGGCCGCGGTGTTCGCGGCGCTGGCGGCCGAGGCGAAGGCCCGGACGGTGGACGCGAAGACGACCCGGGACGCGTCCGGGAAGGCGACGGCCCGGCTGATCTACGACGTGCCGCTGGCGTCCGCGGACCGGCTGGTGCAGCGGTTCCGCGAGAGCGGTCAGGTCCGGGCGTTCACCGCCAGCCGGAACCCGCAGGCCCCGGAGGGGCGGTTCGCGACGGCCCACGTCGACGTGACGCTGACCGGTGGGGACCCGATCGTCGGGGCCGACGAAGGGGTGTGGCCGCCGGTCCGCAAGGGGCTGGCGTACAGCGCGTCGGCGCTGCTGACGAGCCTGACGTGGGTGGTGTTCGGGCTGTGCGTGGTGCTGCCGTGGGCGGTCATCGGGTACGCCGGCTACCGGGTCGTCCGGTGGCTCGGCCGGCCGGCCCCGGCGCCGGCCGCGGTCGCCGCGACCCCGACAACGCCGGCGACCTGAGCCGGGGCGGGGGCTAGGGGGTATAACAGCACGGGCCGGGGTTCTCCCCGGCCCGTTGCCGTTCCGCGAGGCCCCTCCCATGCGCCACCCCGCCGCGGCCCTCCCCGTCGCCCTCCTGCCGGCCCTCGTCATGGCCCAGCCCCCTGCCCCGCCGGCCGCCGGCGTCACGGTGGTGAACCACCCACCGACGACCGGCAAGAACTCGTTTTACGTCGGCAACAAGGCCCCGCTCCGGACGACGCCGCTGGTGCAGCTCCCGACGGCGGCCGTCAAGCCGGCCGGGTGGCTGGCGGTCCAGCTCAAGCTGATGAAGGACGGGTACGTCGGGCAACTGCCGCGGATCAGCCGGTTCCTGCAGAAGGACAACAACTCGTGGCTCAAGCCCGAGGCCACCGACGCGACCGGCTGGGAGGAGGTGCCGTACTGGCTCCGCGGCACCATCGACCTGGCGTACCTGCTGAACGACGACGGAATGATCAAGGAGGCACACGGCTGGATTGAGGCGGCGCTGAAGTCGCAGGCCCCGGACGGGTACTTCGGCCCGGCCCGGAACCGGGCGTCGAAGGGGGACGCCGGGAACCCGGTCGGCAAGCCCGACCTGTGGGCCAACATGGTGATGACCGACTGCCTGATCTCCTACTACGACCGGACCGGCGACAAGCGGGTGTTGGACCTGTTGACCAAGTTCTACGCCTGGGCCGCGAAGCTCCCCGACAGCGACTTCCTCAGCCCGTACTGGCAGCAGGTCCGCGGCGGGGACATGCTCGCGCAAGTCTTCTGGCTGTACAACCGGACCGGCGACCCGGCCCTGTTGGAGTTCGCCCACCGCACCCACAAGCACACCCTCGACTGGTCGCTCGGGGTGCCGGACGACCACGTCGTCAACGTGGCCGAGGCGTTCCGCGGGCCGGCGACCTACTGGCTGCTGTCCGGCCAGGAGCGGCACCTGAAGCAGACCGAGCGGGGCTACGCGGCGATGATGGAGCAGTACGGCCAGTTCCCCGGCGGCGGCATCGCGGCCGACGAACGCTGGCGGCCCGGGTACGACGACCCGCGGAACATGTTCGAGACGTGCGGGATGGTCGAGATGATGCACTCGCACGAGATGATGGCCCGGCTCACCGGCGACGGGGTGTGGGCCGACCGGTGCGAGGAGGTGGCGTTCAACTCGCTGCCGGCGTCGACCACCTCCGACCTCAAGGCCCTGCGGTACTTGACCGCCGCGAACATGGTGTGCAGCGACCGGAAGGACCGCCGGCCGGAGCTGTTCAACGGCGGGTCGATGACCCTGATGAACCCCTACGGCCACCGCTGCTGCCAGCACAACAGCGCGTTCGGCTGGCCGTACTTCGCCCGGAGCGCCTGGGCCGCGACGAACGACGACGGCCTCGCCGCCGTCCTGTACGCCCCGCTGAGCGTGACCGCGAAGGTCGCCGGCGGGGCCACCGCCACCGTCGATGTCCGCACCAAGTACCCGTTCGAGGACGCGGTGGAGCTGGTGGTGACGACCGACAAGCCGGCCGCCTTCCCGCTCTACCTGCGGGTGCCGGGGTGGTGCCCCGCCGTCACGCTGTCCGACGGGGCGGTGAAGTCGGTCTACTCCGACGCCGGCGGCAAGTTCCTCCGGGTCGCCCGCGAGTGGGGGAAGGAAACCAAGCTGACGCTGACCTTCGACGCCCCGGTCCGGGTGAAGACGTGGACGGCCCAGAAGAACAACGTCTCGGTCTACCGCGGGCCGCTGGCCTACTCGGTGTCCATCCCCGAGAAGGTCTCGACCGCCAACGACCTGCCGCCGAAGCCCGGCTATGCGGCCCCGAACGGCGAGCGGCTGCCGGGCTTCCCCCTCGTCGAGATCAAGCCCGGCGGGCCGTGGAACTACGGCCTCGCCGTCGACCCGGCGAAGGCCGCGACGGCGTTCGCCGTGGTCCGCAAGGACTGGCCGGCGGACGGCAACCCGTTCGCCTCGGGGGCCGCCCCGCTCGAGCTGACCGCCCCCGGGAAGAAGATTCCGGGCTGGGTGCTGAACGACCTGGACATGCCAGGGCGGGTGCAGCCGAGCCCGGCCAAGTCGGCCGAGCCGACCGAGACGGTCCGGCTCGTGCCGATGGGGGCGGCCCGGCTGCGGATCACGGTGCTGCCGCTGGTCTCGGACGGCCCGCAGGCGACCGAGTGGACCCGGCCGAAGGAGTCCGACGGGCTGAAGGTGACGGCCTCCTTCTGCCACCCGGACGACACCCCGCGGGCGGTGGTCGACGGCGTGCCGCAGAAGAGTTCGGACGACCAGTACCCGCCGCGGATGACGTGGTGGGACCACAAGGGGTCGGCCGAGTGGGTGCAACAAGAGTTCGCGGCCCCGCGGGCGGTCCGGGCGGCGAAGGTGTACTGGTACGACGACACCCCGCGGGGCGGCGGGTGCAAGGTGCCGGCGTCGTGGCGGCTCGTGTACCGGGACGGCAAGGACTGGAGGCCGGTGAAGGCGGCCGGGGCCTACGGGGTCGAGAAGGACAAGTTCAACGCGGTGGCGTTCGACCCGGTGACGACCGACGCCCTGCGGCTGGAGGTCCAGTTGCAGCCCGGGGCGTCCGGCGGGGTGCTGGAGTGGGTGGTCGAGTAGGGGGTGGTCGTAGTAGCGCGGGTCAGGTGGCCGGGGCAATCGGACCCGGGGTTTCACCCCGGGCGATGCTGTGGCAGGCCTTCAGCCTGCGGATGTCCCGATCTCCCAGCCTGAAGGGCTGGCACACCATAGCCCGGGGTGAAACCCCGGGTTACGATTCACGCGCGCCGCGA
Source organism: Gemmataceae bacterium (assembly GCA_019747655.1). Taxonomy (GTDB): domain Bacteria; phylum Planctomycetota; class Planctomycetia; order Gemmatales; family Gemmataceae; genus Urbifossiella. Next base: position 11,286 of record JAIEQO010000311.1, read on the forward strand.
CCCAACGACGGCTACAGCCGGAAGACGAGCCGCGTCCGGGCCCGGGCCAGCACCGCGGCGGCCAGCCCGACCGCCCCGGCGGTCACGGCCACGGCGGTCGCGTAAGTTTCCAACGACGGCGGCCGGTGGGCCATGATCGGGGTGCGGGCCAGGTCCAGGAAGACGTTCACCGGGTTCAGGGTGACGAGCAGCCCGAGCCCCTTCTTCTCCAGGAGCGACGCCGGGTAGAGGATCGGGGTGAGAAAGAATCCGAGCTGGGCGGCGACCTCGAGCAGGTGGGCGGTGTCCTGGAAGTAGACCTGGGCGCACGACGCGACCGCGGCCAGGGCCCACCCGAACGCCACCGCCAGCGGCACCGCCGGGAGGATCGCCCACGCCGCCCCCAGCGGGTCGAGGCTGCCGTGGACGACGACTGCCAGCCCGAGGGCGGCCAGGAACGCCAGCCCGGAGTGGACGCCCGCCCCGAGCACCAGCCGGAGCGGGTACAGGGCGAACGGGAGAGGGCTCTGGCGGATGTACGTCTCGTGGGCCAGGAGGGCGGAACTCCCGCCGACCGCGCACTCCTTGAAGAACCCCCACACCGTCGTCCCGAGGATGACCGACACGGTGTAGTTGGCCGACCCGTCCCCGAGCAGGTGGCTGAACACCACCCCGAACACGGCGGCCGTGGCCAGCGGTTGGAGGACCGACCACCCGGTCCCGAGGACCGACCGGGCGTACCGCCGGCGGACGTCCAGCCCGACGAGGGCGAGGAGGAAGTGCCGGAACCGCCAGACGGCCGCCGCGTCGCCGATCATCCGCCCACCCCCGTGCCCGGAGACGGGCCGAGGGTACACCGGCGGGCCTGCCCGCCGCCAGCCCACCCGGCCGGCGGCTCCGCCGGCCGCCCGCCGGCGGAGCCGCGGG